>CAZBMI010000047.1:0-8604 GCA_964492885.1 uncultured Planctomycetia bacterium
GTATCTCAAACGAATAACATTGACGATAAAAAGCAGCTAATTTGGACACGAGTGAGAAATTTTATAAATAGGATTTAATACCCGCTTAATAAAAACAAGCGCAGAAAAAATATCATAAGAAAAGGAGCGAGATTGTGAATATTGGTTTTTTAGGCTTAGGTAAACTGGGATTACCCGCGGCGTTAGCAATAGAGTCTAAAGGGCATAGTGTTGCAGGGTATGATATTTCAGACAGCGTAAAAGATTCGATTAACCGCAGAAAAATTATGTATAAAGAAGAGGGCGCGCAGGAATATCTTAAGAGCTCTGATATCAGATGTATCGGAGTTAAGGAACTGGTAAATTTTTCTGAGATTATTTTTGTCGCCATTCAAACGCCTCACAGCCCGGAACATGAGGGGGTAACGCGCATACCGCGGGAAAGGGTTGATTTTGATTATTCGTATTTAATAAAAGGTATTAAAGCATTAGCCTCTGAAATTGAAAAACAAGGCAATGAAAAAATCATAGCGATAATTTCCACTGTTTTGCCGGGGACAATAAACAGGGACATTAAACCGTTATTAGGCAAGCATAGCAAATTATGTTATAACCCATCCTTTATTGCCATGGGAACCGTTATTAAAGATTTTTTATATCCGGAATTTGTCTTATTGGGAGATGCGGATGATAAACCGGCTGTAAACCGCGTAGAAGAGTTTTATAAGACGATTACCAAAGCCCCGGTTTATAAAACAAACATAGAAAACGCGGAATTGATAAAGGTGCTGTACAACACATTCATATCGACAAAATTATCCTTTGTAAATATAGCGATGGAATTATGCCATAAGTTGACCAACGTAAATATTGATACTGTTACTGACGCGTTAAAGATGGCCAATGTCAGAATCATCAGCGATAAATATCTGACAGGAGGCATGGGCGACGGGGGAGCCTGCCACCCAAGAGATAATATCGCGTTAAGCTGGTTATCCAGAAAAGTAGATTTGAGCTGTGACTGGTTTGAGCATATCATGCTGCAACGCGAAAAGCAGGCAGAGTGGCTTGCTGATTTAATCGAAACTTATGCCCGCGGAAGAGGCATTGTTATTCTTGGAAAGGCTTTTAAGGCAGAAACAAATATTGTTACAGGCAGTCCTTCTATTCTTCTGCGGAATATTCTTCAGGAAAGAGGCCGTTCTGTTATTATGTGGGACCCGTATATTGACGGGCGCGTTGAAACATCTAATCCAAAACCTAGTATTGTCGATAAAGCGAAATTGTATTTCATAGGGACAAGGCACCGACAATTTGTTAATTTTCCATTTGCGCCAGGATCCGCAGTTTTAGACCCCTGGAGATATATACCTGATAAACCGGGGGTTGAAGTTATCAGGATCGGCGGCTAAAGAAGATATGATATTATTATGACTTTTGATGCGGGTATTAATATCCCGGTGCTCAATGAGCGCGGCCAGATAGCGAGCCTTTTGACAGGCCTGACAAGTGTTTTAGGCCGGTCAGATTATACTATATGCTTTGTTGACCATGGCAGCCAGGACGGGACACTGGATATAATCCAGCAGTTTATGGTTATCAATAATAAAATCAAGTTAATAAAAGCTAAAAAACAGCATTATGGCTGTCAAAGGGGAGCAGCCTCACGCGTCGGCCTGGAATTCCTTGTCAAACAAACTACGCACTCTGTTTTTGTCGATTTAGATGCTGACGGAGCGCAAAGCCCGGAAGAATTAACCAACGGAATCAGGCAGGTTTCGGATTTCGGTTATGATATAGCGATTGCTTCAAAATATGTTTTGGGCTCCAGGGTCATCGGAAGGCCGCTTTTACGAAGATTTATAAGCTATGTTTACAGTTTTTTGGCGCGGCTTTTGTTTGGCCGGGGTATTCGTGACTATAGCAACAGCTTTCGTTTTTACAGCAGAGAAGCCGCGGCTTATTTGCTCACAGAAGAAGCTCAATACACCAGCCCTGTTTATTTACTGGAAATGCTTGTAAAATGGATAGAGCATGGTTTTAAGATAATTGAAATACCTACTGTTTATATTGAGCGCAGTAACGGCCAGTCCAAGGTCAGGTTTACAGATTGCGTTAAAGGTTTTTTCGGAATGTTGAATTTAGCCCTGTGGTTTTACCAGAGAAAACGGTGCTTTAAAAAATGATTGACGCGTTATTGATTTATCCGAAGCTTGGCAGCATGGACAGCATGGTTGTTGATTTGCCCTTAAGTGTTATGTATACCGCCATAGATTCGTTAAAACGCGGGCATAACATTAAAATTGTTGACTTAAGATTGGATTGGAATAATTGGACCTCAACATTGCAAGAGTATCTAAAACAAGAAGTTTTGCTTGCGGGCGTTTCTGTTATGACCGGGGAGCCGCTGCATTATGCTCGTGAGATAACATATTTTATCCGGCAGCACTTTCCAAAAACAAAGATTGTCTGGGGCGGAAGCCACGCAACGGTTGTCCCGGAGACTGTTAAAGAGCCCTATATCGATTTTATCGTCAGGGGGTATGGTTCACGCGCTTTAGCTGACATCATTGATTATATAAAAACAGGCCATCCCGCTTTACCGGAGATTTCAGGAATCTCATATCTCCAAGAACGTGATATTATGCATAACCCGCGTTCAACCAAGCATGAAATTGTGGATTACCATGATATCCCTTATGACAAGATTGATGTTCTCAATACCAAATATGCCCGCTCTTATACAGGGCTGCGCATGTTTCCGATTTTTACCGCAATAGGCTGCCCGCATCAATGTTCTTTCTGCATCCATCCCCGGGTGTATAAGGTAATAACCGGACCTAAATGGATACCTTATTCTCCGGAGGATGTTGTCGGGCATATAGAATTGCTGATTAAAAAATTCAATGCGGAGCATTTTTGTTTTTATGATGATTCTACATTTACGGATTTAAGCAGAATGCGGAAGATTTTTGACCTTATACTCTCGCGTAAAATTAAGATTACCATTGAGTTTAGAGGGGCGCGTATTAATGATATTGACAGAATGGATGACGATTTTCTCTCGCTTATCCGGCAGGCAGGCGGGCAAACCCTGCTTATCGGGGTTGAATCAGCCAATGATTGGCTGCTAAAACGGATGCAGAAAGGAATTAACAGGGAACAAATTTTTCGCGTGAATCGTAAATTGGCACGCCACCCAGGACTTAAGCCAATGTATAATTTCATGTACGGTTCCCCGGGAGAAACATATAAAACGCTTTTGGAGACGAAAGACGCTATTTTGCAATTAGTAAAAGAAAATCCTAACATTTATATTAATGTCGGAGCAGACTGGAAGCCCATTCCCGGGACCAAAACAGTTGACCTGGCGAAGAAAGAATATGGCTATGAGCCTCCTAAGACTATGGATGAATGGATTGAAATAGATACATTGGATGCTATGCATAAAATTGAGTACCCGTGGTATGGCAAGGATTTAAGGAATTTAATCAAAATTTTGCAAATCTCATCGTTTATTTTGGGAGATAAGCTGGTAAAGGAATCCTCAACCAACAAGTCTCTACTTTTTTCATTATTACGGTTTAGCGCGAGTCTTTACAAGCCAATAGCTTTTTACCGCCTTAAGAATAATTTTTTTTCCCTGCCAATAGAGTATGCGGCATGGAAAGGTTTATTGCGCTTATTTTTTAAAAAATGAAATATGTTTTGACGCATAAACACAATAGAAATTTTATAAATGGCTTTTAACCGGTTCGCATTTAAGCAAAACACGGCAAATTTCTTGTTTATAACAAGGGAAAACAGGCAGAATCCCGGGGCGAGAACGCGTTGTTTCGGGTTTGCCGAAGAGCTTAAAAAACGGGGCTTTAGCGCGTCTGTTTTTTCATTCCCAGATAGAGTAGGAGCGAAATCAGGCAGGGATGAAGCAAATTTTAATCTCAGCGAAAAATTAAGATGCGTTTTTAAGGGATGCAAATTGCTTTTACGCGAACCCAAGCCTTCCGCTTTTATCATAAACCGCTTTAATTATCACTCCATTCCCGCCTGGCTCGTTTCCATGTTTAAAAAAATACCCTTTATTTTTGATATGGATGACTGGGAGGCAAGAGAAAGTAGTGGTTCAAAAGCGGAATACTTAACCCGCATCTTTGCGAGAAAGAGCATTTTCTGCATCGCGGCAAGCAGGTATCTGCGGGATTACCTTTTGCGGTTTAACAAAGACGTTTATTACATTCCCACAGCAGTCGATACTGATGCATTTAGACCTTCCGCGCCTAAGGAAAACAGGAACTTTATATTTTCATGGCACGGTTCTGTTAACAGGCCTGAGTTGACAGAATATATTAAATTTATTATGGATTGTTTTTTGACTCTTTACGAAAAATATCCGTTTATAAAATTGCATATAGCAGCCGACGGAATATTTAGAAAAGAGCTGCTAAGCTCGATAAAAAGCTATAGCTGTGAAGCCATAGTTTATAAAGGATGGATGCCGTATGAAAATATACCCTCTTATTTAGATGATATAGACTGCGGGCTTGTGCCGCTTTTGGAGAAAACTCGTTTTAACTTATCTAAAAGCCCTGTAAAGCTTTTCGAGTATATGGCAAAAGCAAAACCCGTAATAGCCTCACCTGTTGGCGAGGCAGCCTATATAATCAAAGAAAACAGTAATGGGTTTCTCGGGTCAACAAAAGATGAGTTTATATTAAAGATGGAACACTTGATAAAAGACGCAGGGCTGGCAAAAAAGACAGGAACAACAGCAAGAAAAGAGATAGAAGAAAAATATTCCATGAATGTTATAGGAGAAGAGCTTGTCAAGATATTCAAAGACTTTTTCAATAATAGTCCTTACTAAGGACAGCAAAGGTTTTATAAGGGCCTGCCTGGATTCAGTATATAATCAGGAATATAAGGATTTTGAGGTTGTTGTAGTTGATAATGGCTCAACAGACGGTACTGGAGAGCTTATAGAGAAGTCTTATCCGGATGCCGTGTTAATTAAAAATGCGGAAAACTTAGGCGCGTGCAAAGCCAGGAACCAAGGCATAGCTGTATCTAATGGTGAGTGGATTTTGACATTGGATAGTGATGTTGTGCTGGATAAGGATTTTTTATCACAGGCTGTCACAAGGATAAAGTCTATGCCGCCTGATATTGGCATATTACAGCCTAAGATATTTTGTGCCGCTGATAAGGACAGGTTATATTCCTGCGGTATTCATCTGACCTGGATGAGAAGGTTTTATGATATAGGCAAGCACAAAAAAGATACCAAAAGCCATGATAAGCAGAAAGAGGTATTTGCCGCCTGTTCTGCCGCGGCATTTTATAAGCGCGGCATGCTGGATGAGATTAAAGAGGAGACAGGTTATTTTGATGAGCGGTTTTTCTTCCTAATAGAGGACATTGACCTTGCCTGGCGCGCGCGTAAAAAGAACTGGAGAGTGGTATTTTCCCCTGAGCTGCGATGCTATCATTCCGGTAACAGCTCCTCAACAGGCAGGAAGTTAAGGCAGCATTTATGTTTTAGAAACAGGTTATTGATGATAAAGAAGAACGAAGGATATAAAAATTATTCCAGGCGCGTTCTGCCTTTGTTATTTTATGACCTGCCCAGGTTTATATACCTTTTTATAACTAATCTCAATGTCTGAGATTGCCACGTCCGCCTGCGGCGGGCTCGCAATGACTAATGCTTTGTCATTGCGAGCGAACGAAGTAAGCGAAGCAATCCCAGGCGTTGAGATTGCCAGGTCCGCCTGCGGCGGACTCGCAATGACAAACGCGATATAATTGAAAAATTAATATGCAAAAAAAGAGGATACTGATATTTAATTCCGGCACCATGCTCTATGGCTCCGAGAAGGGACTGCTCAATATCATAAGAGCGTTAAAGGATGATTATGATATTACGGTTGTTCTGCCTGCGCGAGGGCCGTTATCAAAAAGAGCCGAAAATTTGGGTGCAAAGGTTAAGGTTTTCCCGCTTGCTGTTTTAAGTTTATCATATTCCCCTTTATATTACATAAAATTTATTATATTCAGCATCATAGATTTCGTATATTTTTTATTTTTTGCCTTGCGTAACAATATCGATATCATTTATACGAATAACCTGCTTATGGTGTTTCCCTGCTTCATTGCTTTTGCAGCAGGGAAAAAGCATATATGGCATATAAGGGAGTTTTTTTCTGTTAAGCCGGTTAACAAGGCAATGGCCTTTTTGGCAAGGCGTTTTTCATCAACTGTAATATGCCAGTCTCAGAACATAAAAGATACGCTTTTTGGCGATTCAGCAGACAAGCACACGTGCCCAATTTGTCATTGCGAGCCCCCGAAGGGGGCGAAGCAATCCCATGCATTGAGATTGCTTCGTCAGCGCTTTGCGCTTCCTCGCAATGACATAATATACGAACCAATTAAGCCAGCGGTTGTAAAAGGCGCGGACAAGGAGAAATTAAGAAGCAGGCTGGGTATACCTGCCGGCAGCTTGGTAATGAGCATAGTCTCAAGGATACACCCGCTTAAAGGCCAGCATGAGTTTATCAGGGATATTGCCGGTATCTTAAAAGAGAAAAGCATAAATGCCGTCTTGCTAATCGCGGGCGATATATCACCGCGCAATCTAAGGACACATCTTTATAAAAGAAAAATAGAAAAATTTATCAAAGGCAACAGGCTGGAGGGCAAAGTCAGGCTTTTGGGCTTTTGCGAGGATACGGATACCATATACTCCTTGACGGACATAGCTCTGTTTCCTTATAAACGTAATGAGCCTTTTGGAATTTCACTGCTTGAGGCGCTTTCTTTTTCATGCAGGGTATTCGTAAACCCAAACCCCGGTTTTAACGAGCTGTTATCTTTTTTTAAAACCCGTTATAATAGGTTGAATATAAAGGAATTAGCGGATATAATAAAAAAAGGCAATGTAGAGAAAGAAGAAGTTAACTTGCCGGATATCTTTTTATTTAATAATTACAGGAAACAGTTAATCGAAAGGTGTTTATAATGCATAATATGTCATTGCGAGGAGCGGTAGCGACGAAGCAATCCCCTCCTTAAGATTGCTTCGCTCACTTTGTTTGCTCGCAATGGTAACATGAAAAAGAACCTCCCTTCCGAGGAGGTCATAAAAGTAGCCTTTAAGGCTAAAAGACCTTTTGTGATCTCTAAGGATCATAAGGTATACTGTATACCATGAGTACAGGTAAGTATCATGGTGATACAGACCTTAAACCTCGGAAAGGAGGCTCCAATGCTAAAGTATATAGGATTGGACGCGCATATGTCAACATCTACTTTTTCTGTAACGGATGAAGCCGGCAGGGAACTGGATAATATAACCATTCCCACAAACGGCAGGCTTATTATCGATTATCTGAAGGATATACCAGGTAAAAAGAAGCTTACCTTTGAAGAATGTGAACTAAGTAATTGGCTTTATGAGATACTAAAGGATGAGGTTGATGAATTGATAGTATGTAACCCGGCTCTTAACAGTGAGTATAAAAGAAAAAAGAGCGATAAGCTGGATGCTCGCAATCTCGCGAAATTATTAAGAGGTAACTTCCTAAAGCCAGTATATCATGATGGCTCAAAAAGAGAGCTCTTTAGAAGCCTAATGAGCGGATATCAGGACATAGTCAATGATACGATAAGATGTAAAAACAGATACAAATCACTCTTTAGAAGAAGCGGTATAAGAGTAACCGGAGAAGCTATATACAGGGATAGAGAACGCTTAAACAAGATCAGGCGCCCAGACCTTAGGTTTATAGGTATTCAGCTCCATTACCTATTGACAAAGATGGATGAGAGCCTTAACCTGTATCAACAGCAGATACTAAGGTCTCATACCCATTTTAAAGAGATAACCAACTTAAAGACAACACCCGGCATAGGCCCTGTGCAAGCCGCAAAGATAGTCGCGCAGGTCATAAGCCCTTATAGGTTCCCGAACAAATATAAATATTTCAGCTACTGCGGCCTGGTAAGACATAAAAGACAAAGCGGCGGGAGAGAGTATGGCTCAAAGAAGATATGGGGCAACAGAACCCTGAAATGTGTTTACAAGATGGCCGGTCACTCTGCCTTAAAAGGAGATAACGCTTTACGAAAGTATTATGATTATCTTCGTAAAAAAGGCCTAAGTGATAAGAAGGCATATAACGCTGTATGCCGCAAGATAGCCGCTATAACCTTAAGCTTATGGAAGAACAATACTAAATTTAACGATAAAATGATACTGAACAACCTAATCAAGTAAGACAGATTAAGAGTATATCCTTGGCATATCCTATTAATATGTCTTCTTGAGAGAGGGGCGAGATCCACATGTCATTGACCTAATAAGGTCCAACGCAATGGTTGATCCCCCCTCGCTTAAATCGAAAATTACCATGCTCCTTTTTGAGAGCACAAATAGATGACTGAAAGCCGGTTGTTAGGTATTTCAAATAACAGGTAATTATGAAGAAGATGTCAAGAGCCTATAATGCCAAGACGTACTGTAACTGTTTTGGTGTTCTATCAAGGAAGGGAGGCATGCAAAATAAACTTTGATTTTGCATGTAACGGGGGAGTTTTTTATTATTGACATGCTTTTTCATAGATGAC
>CAZBMI010000048.1:0-8499 GCA_964492885.1 uncultured Planctomycetia bacterium
ATGGTCAATTTAAATAGTATGGGCCCGAATACAGGCGCCTCCAGCCTGAACGCGTCCCATGCGAATCTCCCGAACCTCGTGTTTATAAATTTCACAAAAGCTACTACCAGCGCAACCACAGCCGCCAATGTAATATACCAGTAATCATGCACAATAGTGTATAATGATAAAAGCATGCGCGTAGGAAGCGGCAGCTCCATGTCAAAATTCGCAAAGAAGTAGGCAAACCTCGGTATGATAAACAGGACTATTACAAAAAACGCGATTATAAGCATGCTGAAAGCCAGTATGGGATAACGTGTAGCTGACTTTATCTTGGCTTTTATATCCATATCATATTCACCCATGTCCGCGAGGTTCTTCATAATCTCTTCAAGCTTTCCGGATGCCTCTCCTGATTTGACCATATTCACATATAAGGCCGGAAATGTCTTGGGGTATTTCGCAATTGCCTCTGAGAAAGCGTTTCCTGCCTCGACATCAGCTTTTATCTTTAAGATTATATTCTTAAGGGCTTTTGAACCCGCCTGTTCTCCCACGGCTTCTAAGCCCGCAAGCAAAGGGATACCGGATTTAAGTAAAGTATATATCTGCCTGGTAAAGAGCACCTTGTCTTCGTCTTTGACAGAATTGAATAACTCTAAATTTAAGGCGCTCTTCGATTCCTTCTGCCGGGTTATGCTTATCGGGGTATAGCCCATCTTCTTGAGATTATCAACTATCTCTTTCTCGTCCGGGCCTCCCATGACACCTGAAACAGCCCTTCCGTGTTTATCCCTTACTCTGTATTTATATGTCGGCATGCGCATGCTCCTTATCTCGTCGTGCGTTATGCGTAGTTGCGTTATCGCGTTATTGTGTTGTTGCGTTTAGATAATTCCAAACGCTATAACGCAAAAAACTCAATAACACAATATAAGAGGTAACTTTTGTAACCTCAATTAACCTTTGTAACCTTTGTAACTTATACCTTGTGCCTTATCACTTGCACCTAATCAAACTGCTTAACATCCACCCCTGACTTTACGTAAACTATACCTTTATGCTCCTTTACATCTCCTGAACCTGCCCTGAGAATAAGCTCCATTCTTATGGACTCTATATCTGTCTCGTCAGATACGGGTACGGATAGTTTTGACGCGCTTGAGTCATAATATTGGAATATCTCCTCATCTGAATCCTGCCCTACCACTGTTATGTCTCCATAATATGAGTCCGGTATAAGCTCCTCGCCTTGGCTGTTGATATCCCTGTAAAGCCTTTCTGCAGAGCTATCCCACCTGTAATCCACTGTATCATCATCCCATGTAACAAATCTTATCTCATCCTCGTCTGCCTCAGTTACGGATTGGGCAAACCTCAGGCCCTTTGCCCGGTTGTCCCCTTCTATGATTATGCTCAATAATTCCTGCGCTGTCTCATCCACCATAAGCTGGCTTGGGGAGTAAAAGAACAAGTTCAGCAAAGGCGTAAAAAAGGCAATCGACGCAGTGGCTATTACAGTAATAACAAGCATTGTAACTATAAGCTCAATAAATGTAGCTGCCCTATCTGTCTTTACCATGAATATGCTGTTGTGTTTGAACCGTCCGACATGTTAAATATTACAGAAGCTGAAGACACGTTCTTGCTGAAAGTAAATTTCGCTGTATTAGTGTAAGTAGTATCAATTGCCAAAGTAAAACTCGTATCAAGTGTTATCGCGCTGCCCGAATTTTTTGTCCCGCTCCATCTCTCGGAACCATTTATCTCTACCTTCTTAAGCTTTATGCCCGGCTGCCCGGCGAATGTGACAGTAACGCCTGTTATTGTTATGGTAGTGTCTGTTGAGATGTTTGTAAGGGTTATATTCTGCAAAAGTTTTCCTGAGATTGACCCGCCTGATGCTGTAAGTGAATCCGCTTCCGCGCCGCCTCCTCCGGGGCTGCTGCCGCCGCTTCCGGCGCCAAAATCCACATCAGCAGCATAAGTAACCAGCCTTGACAATATATCTGCTGTGCCCGCGGGATAGACTGATATAACGACCTCTTTTAAATTATTGCTCGTATCAGGCACATAGCTTACTCTCCTGTTTAAATCATAACCTGTATCTTCATAATCAGATGTTGTTACATCATAACCGTTTGCTAATGAGGAATCAGAGAATGAGAGATTGTTCACCTTTGACATTTCAAGCCTGGCGATGCCCAGTGCCTTTACGCTGTCACTTGAGAACAGGACATCACCTGCTATCTCCTGCATAATCATTGCCATGCCTGCTACAAACAAAGATAATATAAGTATGGCTATAATGAGCTCTATTAGCGTAAAACCTCTCATAAATGGCTTGCGCTCTCTTTCCATGATATTATCTCGTCTGTGCCAACGTCATAACCTGCGTGGATTGTCCTATTCCAGGTATCCCGTGCCGTAACCTTACCTGTTGATGTAATAATCATGGCGTTGTTTGAGCCAAGGCCGTTATCAAGCAGGGTAATCTCTGTTGTAGTGAAATCGCTGAAAGTCAGCACAGCTGTAACAGTCATTGATGTGATATCGCTGCCTACCTCCCAGTCAAGCCATACGTCATTTTCTGTTGTATCCGCCGGTATAGTATAATCTGTTATATCGATGTTGGTGCCGCTCTGGGCAGTACCTGACCATTCAACAGTAGCGCGGCCTAAGTCTATTGAGATAAGGTTCTCCCCTCCGTCAGGGGTCCAGCTTACCTGCATATGGGTTATTGTAACATCATCTGCGCTGTTTACATTGGTCATGCTGACATCTTTTAGTTTACGGCCTGCTATTATGCTGGGATTACTGCAGTCTGCGAGAAAGAACATCCCTGACCCGTCTATTGTATAATAAAGATTATCGGCAATCTCTGTGTCTGTCTCTGCCGTTATGGTGCCGTCATTTCTATAATCCACTATGGCCTTGTATACTCCGGCCTGCGCGGCATATACAGCCTTTGCTAAATAACCTCTTGCCATGTTCAGCCTGACAAGCTGGCTTGTAAACATTACAATGCCTGAAACAATAATTACTGAGATTATTACAAGCATCAGGATGGGTATTAGTATCTGGCCTTTTCTATTCATAAAAATCCTTTCTCAAAAAATCCTAAAATAGTGATTGCTTCGGCACTTTGTGCCTCGCAATGACGACAGTTGTCATTGCGAGGAGCATAAAGTGCGACGAGGCAATCTCTAATTTGGTATTTTTAATAAGCCCTTTTTTTACTCTTCCTGCGCTACGCGCAGGACCTCCTCAACGCTGGTGACTCCCGCAAGAGCCTTGGCAATGCCGTCATCATACAGTGTTTTCATTCCGGATTCTACAGCCTTCTTCTTAATCCGGTCTGCTGACGCCCTTGTTATAATAAGCTTTTTCATCTCTTCGTCAATAACAAGAAGCTCGTATATACCGGCTCTTCCGGAATAACCTGTGCCCTTGCACTTCGGGCATCCTTTGCCGTGATAGAAGGTAAGGTTATCTCTCCCCTCAAGCTTAAGGTCCTTAAGCATTGCCTCTGTAGGAGTCATGCTCTCCTTGCACTTCGGGCATATTACCCTTACAAGCCTTTGAGCTAATACAGCTATAACCGAATCTGATATCAGAAAAGGCTCTATACCCATATCAACAAGCCTTGCTATTGCCGTAGAGGCGTCATTTGTGTGAAGCGTGGAAAAGACCAGATGCCCTGTAAGGGCTGCCTGGGTAGCCATTTCAGCTGTCTCTGAATCCCTGATTTCACCAACCATTATAATATCAGGGTCCTGGCGCAGTATGCTTCGCAGGCCTGAAGCGAATGTCAGGTCCGCCTTGGGATTAACCTGTGTCTGCCTTATCATGTGTATCTGGTATTCAACCGGGTCTTCTATAGTTATGATATTCTTCTCCTCTGAATTTATCGTAGACAGCGCCGCGTAAAGCGTTGTAGTCTTTCCGCTCCCGGTAGGCCCGGTAACAAGTATTATTCCGAAAGGTTTTCTTATAAGCTTATCAAAGATATCCAGTGTATGTTTATCCATGCCGAGTTCGGTAAGCCCGAGAATGAGGCTGGATTTATCAAGCAGCCTTATGACTATATTCTCGCCATGCACAGTCGGAAAGCTGGATACCCTCATATCTATCTCTTTTCCCTGCATCTTTATCAATATCCTTCCGTCCTGAGGTTTTCTTCTCTCGGCTATATCCATTGAAGCAAGAACTTTAATGCGCGATAAAATAGCTGCCTCAAAGTCTTTAGGGGGTTTTGGGCCTTCATGCAGAATCCCGTCTATGCGGTATCTTACTCTTAACGCCTCCTCCTCCGGCTCAATATGTATGTCACTGGCCTTGTCCTTTACAGCCTGCGCGATAATCATGTTGACCAATTTTATGACAGGAGCGCCTTCGGCGAGCTTGGCAAGTTCCTTGTCAGAGGATGGTTTTCCTGCTGCTGAGCGCTTTGCCTCATCCAGCTGCTTTATCACCTCGTCAACACCGCCGGTTATCCCGTAATACTGGTCTATTGCGTTTTTTATATCAATCTCGGCAGCCATAACAGTATCAACTTCACATCCTGACTTCAGCCTTACCTGGTCTGTGGCATTTATATCCTGGGGGTCTGCCATAGCTATTGTAAGGGTCTGGCCTATCTTAAACAAAGGGATAAGTTTGTATCTCTGGCATATGGATTCAGGGACAAGCTTTATAACAGCTGTATCTATAAGGTAGTCGGATAAATCCATAAAAGGTACACCAAGGTGTTCGGCTATGACACCTGCTATATCCTTCTCTTTTATAATGCCCTTGCTTGTCAATATCCTGTTTATCGGAAGCCCCCTCTTTTTGGATTCTTCCTGCGCCTCTTCAAACTGCTCTTTTGTCAGCATGCCTTTTTTAACAAGGTCGTTTATCGCAAGTTTTATCTGCTCCATAACTCGCTGCTCCTCTTAATGTTATAAAAAAGGGGACAGTCCCCTTTTTACCCCCTTTTTACCGGTCTACCTCTTGCTCTTAGCGTATGCTCCAAACCAAGTTTTTTGCAGATCTGAGCCCGCCACTCTTGCGGTCCAAAAGGTGACCCCCTAACAATACTTCGCTTAATATCAAGGTAATCTTTATCCTCAATAGGTTCAGCAATAAAATTATCCCAATCTTTAGGTAATTCTATTGGAATCTGGTCAATCAAATTTTTAGAGTTATTACCCATTTTTCTTTCCCTATAAGATGACCAATTCCAGTCTTCAATTAATTTTACTAATTTTGCTCTTACCGGATTAGTCTCCACATACCTTAATAGCGTTAATAGATACTCATCATCAGAGACTATAAAACTTTTAAATCTTCCCTGCCATATATGCCCGCTGCTATCATAACGCTTATGGTGCCTGCGCACATGGGTAGTCATCAACCACTGCATAAAATTACTTAATGCCTTTGCTTTAAGAGGCATAATAACAATATGAAAATGGTTCGGCATTAAACAGTAAGCATAAATTTTTACAGGATATTCCTCCTTAGCTTGCCTCATTAATTCAATAAAAACATCATAATCATATCTCTTATGAAAAATCTTTTGCTTTCCATTGCCACGATTGAGCACATGGTAAATTAAGTTCTCATGTATGTCTCTATTACCCCTTGGCATTGTTATAGTTATAAAAAAGGGGACTGTCCCCTTTTTTACCCCTTTTTTATCTTTTCTACCTCTCTTCGGTTCTCAAATCCTTGGGCAGTAAAACATTGAACCTGCTGCCCTTACCGGGCTTTCCGACTGCCCATATCCTTCCGTTGTGCACATTAACTATCTCCTTGCATATAGCAAGTCCGAGGCCTGTACCTTTTGCGGCCTTGTTACCGCTATCCAGGCGTTCGAATTTATTAAAAAGCTTCTGTAAATCCTTCTTCTTAATGCCTATGCCTGAATCCTGCACGCTTATAAGCACGTTTTTATCCTTCTGCTTAAGCGTTACCTTAATACCCCCTCCTTCAGGAGTAAATTTAACAGCATTTGTAAGAAGATTATTAATCACCTGTATCATCTTGTCGCTGTCTGCCCATATCTTTGAATACGTTATCCGGAAATCTGTCTTAATCTTTATATTCTTTTTCGATGCAGCAGGTTTTATAAATTCCACGCAGTCTGTTATAAGCTGTTTGATATCCAGATAGGCTCTCTTTATACTGGCCCTGCCTGCTTCAAACTTCGCGAGGTCGAGTAAGGAATCCAGCAGCCTGTTAAGCCTGTCTATGTTTCTGGAGGCGATATCGAGAAGGTGCCTGTTCTTTTCAATATCAGCGCTGCCTATCTTCTCCGAGGCCATTGATATCGAATCCCTGATAATCGCCAGAGGGCTCTTTAACTCGTGTGATATATCAGATACAAAATCGAGTTTCAGGTGCGCAAGCCGTTTTACTTCCTCGTGTATAAGGGAATTCTGTATCGCCAGCGCTGTCTGTTCAGAGACAAGCGAGAGAAGCTTAAGGTCATTATTGTTAAAACTCATTTTGGCTTTCTTGTTATTTACATTTATAACGCCTATTACTTTGTCGCCTATCTTAAAAGGAACGCTAAGAAGCGAATTTGTAGCATATTTTTTACTTCCGGAGTTGCCGCGGCTCTTGAACCTCTTATCCTGCGATATATCTTTGATAAGAAGGGGCTTGCCCTCCTTTGCAACCCAGCCTGATATGCTCTCTCCTATCTTTACCCTTGTCTGCCTTACGATATTGGGGTCCAGGCCGCTTGCTTTCTTTATAAAGAGCTCCTGCTTCTTCTCGTCAACAAGCATTACTGAGCCGAGCTCCGTATTTAAAACGCCGGAGACCTTATCGAGTATGGTTGAAATGCACTTTTCTGTATTCATAGAAGAATGCGCCTCTTTAGTAAGTTCAAATACGGTAATGAGTTTAGGATGGGATATAGCCTTATAATCCATTATTCTTCTCTCGATTCTGCCTTGCCGGGCTTTGACTTATACATTCGCGATACCCTTATGGCGTTTGCGATATGCTTGACCTCTTCCTTTAAATCAGAGGTCTTTCCTATAAAGCCGGAGACATTGTATTTTCTTGCTTTCTTAAACCTTTCTTCATTGGAAAAAGCCGTTACTATAAAAACAGGCAGGTTCTTATCACGACTCCTTATCTTCTTTAAAACCTCGAGGCCGTCTATGCCGGGCATAAAGATGTCAAGCAAAACAGCGTCCGGCATTTCCTGCTTAATCTGCTCCAACCCCTTCTTGCCGTCAGATGCTATAGCAACATCATACCCGTTATCCTCAAGCCTGAGCTTTACAAGTTCTACGAATTCCGGCTCATCGTCTACTATCAGCACTTTTAAATTCTTCATCTTTATCTCCCTGTTTTAAACTGATTATTTTATGAACAGTTCTTAAAACTAACATAAGCTATAAGCTTTAAGCTTATGGCTTATAGCTTAGGGCTTACGGCTTGTCACTTGTGCCCTTTTTTTACGCTATCAACATACTCCTTAGAGTTTACGCCTGCTATAGCTCCGTCTGCGCATGCTGTAACTATCTGTCTTAAGCCCGTGTCCCTGCAGTCACCGGCGGCGAATATACCTTTTTTGGATGTTTCCAAATTATCTTTTGTTATTATATAACCGTTTTTGTCAGTATCAACTACACCCTTTATGAAATCCGTATTGGGAGAATTACCTATGGATATAAATACCCCTTCGCATTCCAGGCTGGCCGCGCTTTCATCCTTAACATTCTTAACTTGTATGGAGTTGACCTTGTTTTCGCCCGATATCTCTTCCGCGACAGAATCCCAGACTATCTCTATCTTGGCGCTGGATAAGGCCCTCTCCTGCAGGACTTTTACGGCCCTTAACGCGTCCCTTCTGTGGATAAGATATACTTTATCAGCGATATCAGCCAGGTATAATGCCTCCTCAACAGCTGAATTACCGCCTCCTATGACAGCTACTTTCCTGTTCTTAAAAAAGAAGCCGTCGCATACAGCGCAGTATGATACGCCCTTGCCCGACAACCTTGCCTCACCCGGAATGTTTAATCTTTTAGCGCTCGCGCCCGAAGCTGTTATTACTGATACGGCCCTGCGCCTCTTGTCATCCGAGACTACATCCCATATCAGGCTTTTGCCGGAACCAGCCGGCTCTAATGCCTTTACATGGGTTGATATAAACTCAGCTGAAAAGGATACTGCCTGTTCTTTCAGCTTCTGTATAATCTCAATGCCTTTTATGCCCTGCGGGAATCCGGGAAAATTTTCTACTGAAGCCGCGTATCCTGTCTGGCTCAATATAGAAGGGTCTTCCAGAACAAGGGTTTTTAAACCTGACCGCAGCGCGTAAATAGCCGCTGTCAATCCCCCGGGCCCTGCCCCTATTATTATGACGTCGTATACATTCATCTTTCTTGTTCACCTATTAAGCGTTTAAAGATTGCTTCGTCGGCTTCGCCTCCTCGCAATGACAACAGCTGTCATTGCGAGCGAAGCGAAGCAATCTCTAACCTTTATAACCTATGCCTTATGTTCTTG
>CAZBMI010000049.1:0-8305 GCA_964492885.1 uncultured Planctomycetia bacterium
GTATCTCAAACGAATAACATTGACGATAAAAAGCAGCTAATTTGGACACGAGTGATCTAAAAATGAAAAAAATGCACTTTTTTTATGCTCAGGAGGTGTCCCCTTTAGGCATGTCCCCCTTTTTTTTAGAAAGAGGTTGATTTTAAGTTGTAATGAGCCTGAGTGTTTGCTATAGTAATTATAGGATTTAAAAAGGAGGTGCATATGGCAGATACAGAGAGGCCTTCACAGCAGAATTTTTTTGTATATTTTGTTGCTCTTATAGCCGCGCTGGCAGGATTGCTCTTTGGCTATGATACAGGAGTGATATCAGGCGCAATACTCTTTATAAAGAACGAGTTTCAGCTTACCTCAATGTTCGAGGAGATAGTGGTAAGCGCTGTTCTTTTAGGCGCTATATTAGGGGCTGCCTTAAGCGGCGGGGTATCGGACACTTTGGGCAGGCGCAGGACTATAATAGTAACAGCAATGCTTTTTGCCATAGGAGCGATAGGCTCGGCTTTCGCGCAGAATGTCATATGGCTTATATCCTGCAGGGTTATAATAGGCATAGCTATCGGCGTAGCGTCTTTTGCAGCACCTCTCTATATATCAGAAGTTGCTCCTACAGAGGTAAGAGGAGCTCTTGTCTCATTGAACCAGCTTATGATTACATGCGGTATCGTTCTCTCTTATGTAGTTGACTACGCTTTTTCAGTTTCTGAAAACTGGAGGTGGATGTTTGCCTTTGGAGCTGTTCCCGCGATAATTCTTCTTATAGGCATGGTGTTTCTTCCCGAAAGCCCGCGCTGGCTTGTAAGCCGGTCGCTTATAAAAAAGGCGCGTGAGATATTAAGGCGTATACGCAACAGGAAGAATGTTGACAGGGAGATGGAGTCTATAAGCAATACGCTTCATCAAACGGCCGGCACATGGAGCGAACTTATCCAGCCGTGGATAAGGCCCGCGCTTATTGTAGGAATAGGCCTTGCTTTTATCCAGCAGGCAACAGGCATAAATACTGTTATATACTACGCGCCGACTATATTCGAGTTCGCGGGGTTTGAGTCCGCAAAGGTTTCTATACTCGCTACAACAGGAGTCGGCATTGTAAATGTAGTTATGACAATAGTTGCTATATGGCTTTTAGACAGGCTCGGAAGAAGGCCGCTGCTTTTTAGCGGACTGGCAGGTATGATTATAAGTTTGGGCGTGCTTGGGTTTGCTTTTAAGAATCCAAATCTTTCAGGGGCGCTTAAATGGATAACTGTTGCCGGCCTGGCATGCTATATCGCTTCGTTTGCTATAAGCCTGGGCCCTATATTCTGGCTTATTATTGCCGAGATATACCCTTTGAAGATACGCGGAAGGGCCATGAGCGTAGCGACTGTCGCGAACTGGGCCTTTAACATGGTTGTAGCATTGACATTTCTTACTATAGCTGAGAAGCTCGGGCGCGCGAGCGCGTTTTGGCTATATGGGCTGATAGCAATCGCAGGACTTGTGTTCTGCTACCTGTTTGTCCCCGAGACAAAAGGCAGGACATTAGAGGAGATAGAGGCAAGCCTTAGAAGCGGAAAGTGCTTTAAATAATTGAGGGGTATGCATAATTCGTAATATCTCATTGCTAAGAGCGATAAATAAAGGCTGCAGCGAAAAAATTGCTGCAGCCTTTATTTTGAATTGATTCCGGGTTGTATCTATGATAAACTTATAATAGAAAGAGTAGAATAATTATAATAATTATAGAAAGGCAAAACCTATGTCCAGTAACGTATTTACAACACATCAGGCTGCTAAGGAGTGTAATGTCCATCATACAACAGTCATAAACTGGATAAACGAGGGCAGGTTGAAAGCATATACTACTCCCGGAGGCCACAGGCGCATAAAGAGCGATGAGCTTATCCGTTTTATGAAAAAACACCATATACCCATACCCAAAAGCCTCTTGCTGAAAAAGAAGAAGATATTGATTGTGGATGACGATATCGAGTTTTTAGAAGAGATAAAGACGGCGTTTTCCAATAAAGGATTCCAGCTGGATTTTGCCTCTAACGGTTTTGACGCGGGCAGAAAGATATACACGGAGAGGCCGTCTCTGATACTTTTGGATTTTAAGATGCCCGGGCTTGATGGTTTTGAGGTGTGCAGGATACTGCACATGTATGATGACACAAAGAGCATACCGATATTTGCGGTAACAGTCCTTAACTCGAAAGATGATATACGAAAGATTAAGGCCTGCGGAGTGAAAAAGTATATACCTAAGCCCGTGGATGTCGTTAAACTTATTAAGCTGACAAAGGGTATATTAAGATAAACTCAGGAGGCGCCATGGATGCTAAAAAGAACGATACCGCAATAAAGGTTATGGTTATAGATGATGATAAAGAGTTTCTTGATGAGATGTCAGAGATGCTCCGGCTAAGCGGCTATGACCCCACGCCGCTTTCAGACAGCGCTGACGCGGCTGCTAAGGCTTGCGAATCATTGCCGGATATTATACTTTTGGATCTTAAAATGGACAAAAAGAGCGGTTTTGAAGTGGCTGATGAGCTTACATCAAAGCCGGAGACAAGGAGCATACCGATAATTGCCATTACAGGAGTATTCATGCATAAAGAAAGGCATCTGTTTATGAAACTCCGCAACATAAGACACTGCCTTATAAAACCTATCAAGCCGCTTGACGTAATTCACCTTATCGAAAAGGCTGTATAAAAGAGATGAAGGGCATATTCAAGGATACAGACTATATATACAGAAAGCTTCTCAACAGCATCCCGCAGAACATATTTTACAAGAATCTGGACTCAGTATATATTCTTTGCAATAAAAGTTATGCCAGCCATTTTAATATCAGACCTTCACAGATAAAGGGAAAGAGTGACTTCGATTTTTTCCCGGCCGAGTTAGCTAAAAAGTACAGGGCTGACGACAGGAAGGTTATACAAAACGGGAAAAAAAGAGAACTGGAAGAAAGGTATATTTCAAAGGGCAAAGAGAGAATAGTGCATACCCTGAAAGCTCCCTTAAGAAACGATAGGGGTGAGATTGCGGGCATATTCGGTATATTCTGGGATATAACGGGTTTTAAGAAGGCGGAAGAGGCGCTTCAGGAGAGCGAGGAGCGTTTCAGGCAGGTTGCCGAAACTGCGGGAGACTGGATATGGGAGGTTGATGTAACAGGCATGTATACTTACGCAAGCCCTACGGTCAGGAAGATTCTGGGATATAAGCCGGGTGAGATTGTGGGCAAAAAGCATTTTTACGATTTATTTGTACCCGCATCAAAGGCTATGCTTAAAAATAAGTCTCTTGAGATTTTCAGCACCAAGAAACCTTTTAAAGGATTTATAAATGAAAATCTGCACAAGAACGGCCGTATAGTATATTTGGAGACAAGCGGCCTGCCTCTGCTGGATAAGACAGGCAGGCTTAAAGGGTACAGGGGTACTGACACTGATATAACAGACCGCAAAAAGGCCGAAGACGACTTGCGAGAGCTTAAGGATAATCTCGAGATAGAGGTAAAAAAGAAGACCAGACAGCTTATCTTAGCGCACAGGGAACTTGAAAACTCCAAAAGACTGGCTGATATAGGCGCGCTTGCGGCTACTGTCGCGCATGAATTAAGAAACCCGCTGGGCGTTATAAGAACAGCTGTTTATAATATAAGGCAGAAATTTAAAGGGGACCTGCTTGCAAGCCATCTTAGAAATATTGATAAGAAGATAGCCGAGAGCGATGTCATCATCAAGAACCTGTTGAGTTATTCAAAAGTTGCCCCCCCAAGACGCGAACCTCTTTTTATATGCGGCTTAATTCAGGATTGCGTGCGTAATTTCAAGGGTAAAAACGACGCGTCCAAAATAAAAGTGAATATAGACTGCGCCTGCAAAAAAAGAGATATGGTAAGGGCAGACCCCGTGCAGATGACAAGCCTGTTTTTAAATATACTGGATAACGCGTGCCAGTCATTTTCAGGTAAAAAGGGCACTATTGATATAAAAGTAGATTATAACAGAAAAAAGAACAGGCTTTCAATCAGGTTTAAAGATAACGGTTCCGGCATCCCGAAAGATGACCTTAAGAAGCTTTTTGAGCCTTTCTTTACCACAAAAGCAAAAGGGGTAGGATTAGGGCTTGCCGTCTGCAAAAAAATAGTCACTCTTCACAACGGAACAATGGATATATCCAGCAAAAAATCCCACGGCACAACAGTCCTTGTAAGGCTTCCGATAAGAGAAAATAAAATATAGTTTAAGTTTATATAATTGACATCAATGGTATGATTATATATACTATAAATAATTAAAAAGTGTGCATAATCCACATATTGTCATTGCGAGGAGCCGTAGGCGACGAAGCAATCCCCTCCTTGAGATTGCTTCGCTTACGGAGTTTACCCTGAGCGTAGTCGAAGGGTTCGCTCGCAATGACGAAGGAATTATGAATGTTGCTCAACTAAGCAATACTCAGGAGTTTTTAACAGATGGATAAACGCAGGATACTGGTTGTTGATGATGAGGAAGATATTGTAGCTCTGCTTCAGATGAGGCTGGAGGCAGAAGGTTATGATGTTCTCGTTGCTTCTGACGGCCAGGCGGGCCTGGAAATCGCGCAGAAGGAGATGCCGGAGCTTATTATACTTGACCTTATGCTGCCTAAAATGGACGGTTATAAGGTATGCAGGATGCTTAAGTTCAATGAGAAGTATAAGCATATACCAATTATACTCTTTACCGCGCGAAGCCAAAGTTCCGATAAGGACCTGGGCATGGAAGTAGGCGCGGATGCCTATCTTATCAAACCTTTTGACCCTAATGTGCTTCTTGAGAATATCAGGAAATTATTGCCGGATGGCTAATGCCGCGCGTTGTTTAAAAGATAAGGATTTATAAGATGTCCCCATTAGTTATGACTTTTTACATTGCCGCGGGCGTAGTAAGCATAGTTGTTGCCGGTATACTTGCCTACCTTGCCAGGCTAAAAGGCAATGTAAAGGCTAATAAGGCCGGTTTAAGCCTTCAGAACATACCCGAGGAAGCTAAAGAGTACGAGCCCTTATATAAAAATGTGTGCGAAGAGGTAAATAACTTTGTAGGTTCTGACGTTCAATCACAGAAGATAAGCAAGCAGGTTGTAAACCTGCTGGATAAAGAAATAAAAAAGCGCACCGGGGTTGTAACGCAGGAGCTCAGCAAAAAATATCAAAGCATTATATCGGAGAAAGAGAAAGACAAGGAGATAGCCTGGAATAAATACAAGAAAATCGCAGAATCGAAAAAGACCACCGAATCTGTCGTAAGAAGCCTTTCAGAGGGCTTAGTTGTAGTAGACACAAAGGGAAAAGTTGTAATGATGAACCCCGCTGCCGAGAAATTGCTGGGCAGTGAACAGAAGGAGAGGCTGAATAAGCCCATTACAACAGGGCTTAAAGATGAGCATTTGGTCTCTCTTGTTTCGGGTTCGGAAGAAAAAGGCAATAAAGAGATAGAGCTATTCAGCAAGGAAGACCAGACAAAAAAGACCTTAAGGTCAAGCAGCGCTGTTATTGAGAACGAGTACGGCCAGACCGTCGGCATGGTTTCTGTTTTAAGTGATATCACAAAGCAGAAAGAACTCGACCGGATGAAGTCCAATTTTGTATCTAACATCACCCATGAATTACGCACGCCTCTTGTAGCCACACAGAAATCTCTGGCTCTTCTGCTGACAAAAAGCACAGGCGCTATCAATGAAGCGCAGGAGCGTTTTCTTGTTGCCGCTGACCAGAACCTCAAGAGATTAAGCGCCCTTATAGATGACCTTCTTGACCTTGCCAAACTCGAAGCCGGCAGGATGGAGCTTAAGCCTCGTGTCGTCTCAGCAGAGAATATTGTAGACGAATGCGCGGGAAGTTTCAAGGCCTGGGCAGAAAGCAGGTCTATAAGGCTCAAGAAGAAGATAGAGGAGAATATCCCGCAGATAAAGGTAGACCCCGGAAGGATGGTGCAGGTGTTGAATAACCTTGTCGGAAACGCCATAAAATACACCCCTGAAAACGGCACTATTACCATAGATGTATTTCATGAGAAAGATAACAACTGTTTAAAGTTCAGTGTTATAGATACGGGCGTAGGCATACCAAAAGAGGATTTACCAAAGGTTTTTGATAAATTCTACCAGGCAGGCGAAAGGAACTTAAGCGATGTAACGGGTACGGGCATAGGTTTGTCCGTGACAAAAGAGATTGTAGCTGCCCATGGCGGTAAGATATGGGTTGAAAGCGAGATAGGAGAGGGCACAAAGTTTATATTTACGATACCTGTTCCTGACAACGGAAAGAGCGGAGGTTAACTATGCCATCAGGCAAAAAGATACTTTTAGTGGATGATGAGGTAATATTCGCGGAACCGATAGAATTCTGGCTGAAGACAAAGGGTTATGATGTACGTATCGCTAATAACGGCAGGGATGCTATTGATATGATAAAGAAGAACAGGCCCGATATAGTATTTCTCGATTTAAGGATGCCTGTTATGAACGGCATCGAAACCTTAAAAGAGATACGGACCTTTGATACCGACCTGCCTGTTATAATAATCACGGTTGAATACGCCAACAAAGAGAAGTTTGACGAGGCAAGGGACCTTGGCATATCAGGGTTTTTTCCAAAAAAGGGAAGCTTTGAGGAGTTAGAGAGTATCATAGAGACTACCTTGAGAATCCACGCAAGCACCAAGAAGGACAAGCCCGAGTCTAAAGCGTAGTACTAGATATAAGAATAGCAACTTTGTCATTGCGAGGGAGCGATAGCGACCGAAGCAATCCCAGGCATTTGAGATTGCCGCGTCCGCCTTTGGCGGACTCGCAATGACGAATGCTGTCCCTGTTTAATCTATCCTTTTTTCTTCATAAAACCCCATATAACACTTGACATTGCCAAGTATTATAGTATATGATAAAAATACTATTATTATTGTAATTATAGTAACTATAAACATACTATATATAATTCGAGAGGGCAATAAGATATGAAGAAAAACAACAGAAACGGCAAGCTGATAGCGGCAGACGAGATTATGAGCAAGTACAACATATCATACCAGACAGTAAACCATTACACGAACTTCGGCCTGCTTACAATATCGGCAAGGAACGGAAATGTGCGGTTTTATGACAGAGACCTGGTAGATAAGCGCCTGAAGAAGATAAAGAGCCTTATGAATGAAGGATACACACTAAGACTTATACAGAAAAAATTACTCGGTAAAAAGGTATAAGAAGATATGAGTTATTTCAGCATATTAGAATTTGAAGAGGAGCCGTTCTCCACAAGCCCTGACCCGGATTTTTTTTATATGTCAAACGAGCACGAGTCAGCCTTGGCTAACACGCTTATAGAGTTGAGGCTCAAATGAGGGCTTTCGGTTATATTAGGCGATGTGGGCATGGGCAAGACCACGCTTTCGAGGAAGCTTATTCAGGAGCTTAAGGAGCGCGAAGATTTTAAATTTCACATGATACTGGACCCTTCATTTGACAGTGAGTATATATTCCTGACATCGCTGGCCAGGAATTTCGACATAGATATAAGCGGTATAGAATCACCTACTGTAATAGATTTACGAGACGCGTTAGAGAGATTTCTTTTTCAGAAAGGGGTTAATGAGAACAGGACCATAGTGCTTATTATAGATGAAGCGCAAAAGCTCAGCGAGGAGTCTCTTGAGGTACTGCGCGTATTACTCAATTACGAGACAAATAAGTTCAAGCTCCTTCAGTTGGTTCTCTTAGGACAGCTTGAGCTTCATTCGAAGATAGTCAAGATACCCAATTTTGTAGGAAGGATAAGCTATAAGCACACTTTAAATCCCCTCTGTTTCGAAGAGACCAGGGATATGATAGAATTCCGAATAAGACAGGCAGGTTATAAGCAGAAAACGCACATATTCCTGGACGAGGCCATAAGGGATATACACCATCACAGCGGCGGATGCCCGCGCCAGATAATGTTATTGTGCCATAAGGCTTTAAAAAGGCTGATTTTAACAAAGAAGTTTACTATTGACAGGGAACTTGTGCAGGATATTATAGACAAAGAGGTTCAGACAGGATGGCACTCAACAGGCCTATCTCTTCAGAAAAAGAGTTACTAAAGCTTATAGAGGACCCGAAGGCCAAGAATTCATTGACATCAGGCGCCTCAAAGGCAAAGCGCCGGAGCAGGCCCTTGACAGGTTGTTGATAAAAAACAGCGTAGTTTCCGAGGATACTATATTAAAGATATTGTCCGAAAAGACGCATATACAATGCCTTGATTTAAAAAACGCCTCTA
>CAZBMI010000050.1:0-8250 GCA_964492885.1 uncultured Planctomycetia bacterium
CTTAAGAGAGCTTTATGATACAGGTTTTATCAGAAGCAGGGGGTTTGCAACAGACACAACCTCATGGGCAATATCTTCACTCGGGCCCGGTATACTTAATAATGAGTTTGCAATTTACCGCTCAGAGGCTTACGCGGAGAGACTCAGCCGGTTTATACAGGATAGATTCAGCAGATACAAAGGTGAGCCTTCTTCTGCTGAGATTATGTTCTTTACAGCCCTTGAAAAGGCAGGAGTATTTGACGAAAAGGGGAGTTTATTGGGCGTAGATTTCACGGATTATCATACAGAAGATATACAAAAAGCCAGAAGAAAGGTTCTCCTGTCTCAGGGCATTGAAGAAAAAGGCGACATACCTATTATATCCCCTGAATGGACAGCCCAGTTGATAGAAGCGGCAAAAGTGTTATCCTTATACTACAAGGGTTCTGACAGAGATAAGAGTGATTTTTATACAGGCGTAGCAGACAGTCTTGTCAAGGAGCTTAATAAGAAATCCCTCTATAGAGCAACAGGCAAGATGCTTCCGTACGCTTATTTTAAAGACGGCAGAACTGCTAACGGAATACCTACAGGGCATTATTTTACCACGCCGTTTAATTCAAAATCAGCGCTTATATCTTCTGCGTATCCGTTTATCGCGGCAGAGGGCTTTTCTCCTTTAACGCAACATAGGCTTGAGAGCAGTATAACTGATAAGATGAGAGAATCCGAATACGAGGATATAATAACCTCCCTGATATACACTAATTTCGGAAGATTCGCAACAGGAAGCAGGATGACAATTCAGGAATTCGGCAAAGAGCCGGTTTATTTAAACAGAAGCGGCATAGGAGAAGAAGGCGGAAGATGGGACGCCTCGCAGGAGCAGAGATTTTTAGCACTGCCTCCGAAAGCTGACTTAAGCGCATATTCCGAAATGGAGAAGAGATACGGCATCAGGTTCTTAAGGGATGAAAGCAATGAGGTTTACGCGGTTTACAAAGAGGGCCTTAGGCTGGATATTAAAGAGGCGGCACTTCTTTTCCTCTCAGGAGACTATAAAGAGGTAATAGGCACGGCGCAGCCGCCCGCGGAAAGGGTTGAGTTTAGCACAGAATACCTCCAGGCGGTAAGGGATATGATGATAGCAGAGGATAGCTACGGTATTATAAACTATCCTTATGACCCTTCGGACAAGGGAATAAGACCCGATATGCTTGATAGCAGTAACAGGTTTAAGGCTGTTACATTCGGCGTTCTGCAAGACTGGCTTATAGACAATAATAAGATATTCAGCCAGGGGATTAGTGTTGAGGGCTTAAGCCTTAACGAGAATAATATTCCTGTATTCAGGGACAAATACGGCATTATCGATAATATAGACCCGGAGACAATGGTAATGCTTTATGTAACAGATGCCTCCGGAAACAGAATCTTTCTTGACGAGAGCAACTACAGAGATTTTAAAGGCAGGAGAGCCAATATCGCGGTAATAGATTTTAATGAGAAGGCTGTCAGGGAGTACGCAGAGCTTACGGGTGAGATAACCCCGGAACTTTCTGCTGAAGGCCCCGCAGCCATTATATGGCGCTGGGGCAAGCCTCCTGTGACATTAGACAGGCATGAGCTTGAAAATATAAGGCCTCAATTAAAGCCGGATGGATATGCGCGGGGAAGCGATTTTAATATCCGGTGTGATATATACGGAGTTCCTTTAAACAAGTTCAAGGTAGAAGGAGCTGTTATAGGCAGCCAAAAGGTATACGGGACAGTTCAGTTTCAGCTTGCAGGAGCGAGGCTTCTTGAAGAGCTTCATATGTCTGATAAAGACGGCTTGCGCGAATACTATCTGCCTAATGCCCCGCCCTACCCGGGCATAAATGATAAATCATTCGACCTTTCAAGGTCACTGCCGCTTATGACCTTAAATGAGAACGGTGATTACGGCGTTACAATAGATGCTGAAAAGGCAGGAGAATACCGCGCGGATGATTTGGCAGACGTTCTGCAGAAAGAGGATGCCAAACTTGAAAGCGCGGTATTTTTATTTAAGGACTGGTGGCTTGATAAGGATAACCTGCAGTATGGATATACCAGAATAGACCTTATAGAATCGCATAATAAGGGCAGGGCTGTTGAGCAGAATTTCGTTGTTATGAAAGACGGCAGGACATACGACGCTACGCCGATATACGCCTCATACAAAATGGAAGACTTAAGATACTCAAACGGCAGGTATGTTGCCAAACCTGACGCTATTCCGCACGAGCTTTTTGCCAACCATCAAGGCAGTGTCATATATTTTAAAAACGTTGTGCTAAAAGACGGGACAAGAAGCTTAGCAAGAGAGGTCAGAATTTCCACAACAGCGCAAAAGGAAGGTGAACTTATCGGTATAAGCTATAGGCTCGATAAAGAAGGGAGCGATTTTAAAGAATATGAAAACGCCGAAAAACATATAATTGGATACACAATAGGTGATAAGAGGGTTTATAACGGTGTGCGCGTATCCGCCTCTTACAGAAAAGAGGATATTTATATAAAAGACGGGGTATATATCCCTAAGAGTTACGCGAGTGCCCTGGAATTCTTCACTGTATACAGGGGTAAATCAGTCTATTTTAAGAACGACGAAAAACACGGCTTTGTAAGGGAGTACAGGCTTAAGAACAGGCCTGACAGAGAAGGAGAAGTAACCGGCATAACCCGCAGGCTGGAAGATTTAGGCAACAGCCATTATAGAGATTATCCTGATACTCCTGAATATGAGGTAGGTTATACAATAGGAACCAATAAGTTCTATAAGGCATCCTCAGGCAAGAGGCGCGTTAGAATATCAGAGGCTTACGCGAAAGAGGACCTTGAGCGCGTGTCTGAGGGATTCTTTGTTCCTGAGTATAATGCCCAGCCTGCTGAGATTACAGCAGCTGATGACGGCATAACGGTTTATCTTGAGGTATTACAGTTAGGTGATTTCAGCACAACGCTGGCAAGACAGCAGAGGCGTTCCATTGTAGCGGATTATGACGGCCAGATAATAGGCGTTAATTACGAGCTTAAAAAGTCTGATGACGGGCTTTTGTTTGAAGAGTACGCCGAACCGAGTGAGCATATAACAGGTTACACAATAGGATGCTGCCAGAAGTACAGGGAGTCGGGCAAAGCTCCCGTAAGGCTTGACTTATCATACAGGGCTGATGAGGTAAAGCTGATAAACCGCACAACAGCAGCGCCTGTTAATCCCGGCGCAAGCCCGACACAGATATCAGCTATTTACAGAAATAAGATGCTCTTCTTCAGGCATGAGAAGGATAAGCAGGGAAATCTTGTCTTAAGAAGGGAAGAGAGGGACGCGCTTATTCCTGAAAAGGAAGGCCAAAGGATTGCCACAAGCTATGAATTAGCCCGGACCAAAGACGGACTTTTATTCACCGAGAGCAGCAAGCCAAAGGCCACAGGCATTACAATAGGCTCAAACTGGATATACAGAGATAATAACGGCAAAGATATAATAGTCTCTTCTTCTTATAACATAGATGATGTCGAAAAATACAAAGACCCTGCAGGAGAAACGCTTTACAGGGTAAGGGATAATAATATTATGCCGAATGAGATGTTTACCATGCGAAACGGCATTATTATATACATAAAAGGCACAAAGGATGAAGACGGCAACCCGACATTCGCGGAGGAGCACAGGCTTCAGAAGACATCCTCCATAAAAGGCAGGGTCATCGGCCGCAGTTTAAAGCTCATGGGTTTTAAAAGAGCGGTTATCGATACTGTAGATGATGCGGAAAAAAGGTTTAAAAATATATTTTTAAGCACGGATATCGTAAACGGGTATACCTATGTAACGGATGATACATACAAGGGCATCGGTATAGTTGCCGCGCGCAAAAAAGACGATTTGGATATATCCGGACAGGGCCGCATGCTTATGGCAGAACTCAAGGATGAGAGAAAAGACGCTCCGGCCTCCGAGATATTTACGGTTTATGAAAACGGAAAGATAAAATTCGAAACCTCTGAAGACGGCCAAGGTTTTAACAGGCAGGTCTTGTTTGCCTATAAAGATATACCGGAAAATGCGCTGGCAGGCATAACCTACAGGCTTTATAAAAATCCCGGCATGGCTAATGATTATCTGGAGCCCGAAGATTTAAGCAGAAAAAAAGATATAACCTCATATGTAAGGTCGGCAGGGCCGCGTTATAAGGGCGCAAATATACTCGAAATATACCAAGGCTCCCCTAAAACTGTAAAAGGCGCGCCCGGAGAGCTCAGAAACAGATATGGAAGGGCATACCGGGCTCTTGATATGGAAGGCAGAAGAGAGAATCAGATAATAGACCATTATGCCTATGACGGCTTCAGGACATACAATTTCGAATTAATAGGCAGGAAGCTTAAGCGTGTTATAAGAACGGATAAATGGAAGCTGGAAAGAATGTTATACAGCTTAGCCGGAAGGCCTGAAAAAGAGCAGGAACTTAAAAGGCGCGCCCAAAGGATTCCGGTCTCAAGAGTTTATGACCTTGTAAGAAGCGAATCCGCGGAAGGCACAGCTGCGCGGATAAATTTGGAGGATAAGCTTGATAAGACAGGTTTTGATGAGTTAGGTTTCAGCAGGGCGGGAAAGCCTGTTGAGATAGGATACAGCCTATTTTCCCGCAAAATGCTTGAAATAGACGGTGAAAAAGCCCCTATAATAGACCACTATAAAGGTTCCCTTAGAGACCATGCCGCCGATATAGTGCCTGTGGAGACATCCGCTACTGTTGTAGAAGACGGTAAAAAGACTATATACAAACTCTGGAGTGATAAGGGTAAATATTTTGTTGAGGCTGTAACCAATCTGGATCCCAAGCACGGCGAAATCGTATCTGTTATGTACGAGGCTGAGATAGAGAATAATATAGTCAGGATGGGCCCGATAACCGGATTTTCCATTGCTTCCGAAGTACCGGATAAAATCCGGGGAATTTTATCCGAAAGCGAACGGGATTACTGGGTCAGAAGCTATGATTTTGATTTTCTCAAGAGAGCTTTAGGCGGGGAATATATGGGCAAAGTTATAAAACAGGTCAATGCCGCTTCCTCGGAAAAGCAGAGAAACTCGTATTTTAAGGAGATTGCCTTCGGGGACAAGGGAAGGTTTATCGATGCCAATGCCGTCCGCGAGACCGATTCTCTCGGCAGAACATGGATAGAGCGCGATAACCGGAATGTTATTTTAGGTTATAAATATAAGGTTACGGTAAAGAATTACGGAACAGGCCTTGATGATAATCCGAAATCGGAGAGGCTTCTTATGGTCCATAAGGACAACAAATACCACATCTTATGGGATGTATTTTTTGATAAAGCCAAAAAGATAAAAGATATAGACTCGATAAGCGGTCTTTTTGAGAAGTTTTTGCAGATTACAGAAGGAACGAGGTACCCGGATTACAACATAACGAATGAGACTCTTTTGATGCGGGCGGAAAAGTTTATGTATCACCAGAAAACCCCTGTTGCGTTAGAAAGCGATATGGCGGATTTTGTACCTCCTCTTGATTCCGAAGATATATATCTAAACGATATAATAGAGAACAAAGTTAAGTCAGTGGATTATTACAAGCCTGATGACAAATTAGGCCGCAGTATTATAGCAGAATTCAACAATTTTGTGGTTTTTACCGATAAATGGGTCCTGGATAAGGAAGATATGATAGGCCGTTCGGTGCACAGTTACAAGATGGACAGGTCCAAGTATATACTTTTCGAAGGCACGACAGTGGATTTAGACGGAAGGCCTCTTCTGACCCCTGAGGAGCTTGGCAAGGTAACTTATCAGGATGTTGCAGATACCTATTTTAAGAAGTATGAGATATCCAGGGAGCCTGTTGTTGCCCCTGTCTTAAAACGCATAAAAAGCCAGCTGAAAAACGGCAGTGAAACTCATGTGGACATTATAAAGGAGGTCCCCTGGATGGTCGTCACGGATAAGGAAGGGAACAAACATTATATGCGGCCCACGCCTGAACAGGAGAACCCTACTTATATAGTGCTTATGCCAGATGACCCGCTCGGAAGGGATATAATACGAATACTGCCTCCGGAAAGCAAGGATATGGAATGGAACCCTGTCCTGATAAACGAATGGTATCGTGAAGGAGAAAAACTGGAAAACGGCTCAAGGCCCCCTTACGGGGTCCTGCCAAGGCGCCTGATAGTCCACTCTGAATACAACACTTTAAGAGTAGAAGACAGGAAATTCATAGGCAGTATAGACATAGTAAGGACTGTAGACCCTGTAAGCAAGGGTTTATATTCCTATCCGCTTACCAGGATAGACGATGGTGGAGCGGAAATCAGTATTCCCGACAGGGCTGATTACCGCAAAGGCGACACAGAAAGAGCATATGTTTATGACATTTATGAAGGAGGTTTTTTAGTCAGGGAGACGCTTAACAAGGAAGGTTCCCTGGCGATGAGTACTTACAAATACCAGATTGCAAGGCTTGCCAACGGCGCGTTCGCCAATTTAAGGTATATACCCGGACTTAGAAAATTTCCCTCAGGTGTTATCACAAGGGAATATGAGACCACTTATTTCGACTTAAACGCGGCTTATCAGCTCCCCTTATTCTCTGTTTTAAGCGAGACAGGAGAGGAGAACAGGAGATGGCTTAACATAATTTACGGCATCTCAGAAGAGGGCAGGCAGGTTGAGACTCATGAAGTTTACGAGCAGGTCCCGCTTTCGCCGGATAAGTATTTTGAGCAGACATATATTTATGAAAACGGTAATTTCTCCAATAAGACAAGAACCGATATACTGGGAGACTGGAAGGATGATTTTAAAGGTTTTGCTAAATGGGCTGTTATACTATTGGGCATATACATAACAGCTACGCTTTTTGCAGGCAAGATTGCTACCTGGGCGAACCAGATAAGGCGCAAACGTAAACGTAAAAAAGGCATAAGCGTCTCAGAATATTCTGAATTATCAGAAGGGGCTCTTGGGGATTATTCCGAAGCAGAGATAGATAAGATAATGAGCAAGGCTAACGAATACCCCGATTACGGTTTTCAGAAAGGTGTCGTTGAGGTAGTAAAGAAAGACATGATGGACAGCATGAGGGCGAAATTAGAAAGAGGGCAAAGCCGTAAATATATAGTTGATACGTTTTTCAGGCATTATAAGATATGGCTTAAGAACGTTATGAACGAGGACATGCCGGATAATTACGGTTTTGAAGATATATATTTGTATTACCTGGTAAGCATAAACGGTTCCTACTTTACATACACGACTGCCCCCCTTATAAATTTCCTATTTTACAAAGCAAAGAAGATGGGGGCCGGTACTGTTGATAAGGGCATTATCAGGGATATGGTCCCGGATAAGGAGGTAGGAAAAACGATACAGTATGATACCAAATTATGGGCAGAAATAGTCAGGGCAAATAATATGAAAGGCGCGGTAGATGCTTTTAAGAGGTTGACTCAAAGTGATGTTGAAGACCTTTTCAGAAGCAGGAAATTTATTAAATGGTATGATGAAGAAGGCGGCAGGCAGAAGCTTGATGCGTACGCGGAAAATCCCGGAGAGGAAAAACTGCGCAGTTTTATACAGAAGACCTATGGAGATGTTGCGGGAGGTTTTTACGGTATTAAGGGGTGGCTTGTGGTCTTTAGAAATTACTTTAGACGCGGTATATTCCCCCTTCTTTTGGTTGCTATCCTGTCTTCAGTCTCTCTGCCCGTGTTCTTATCCTCTATTACAATGCCTATGTGGATTGCAAGTGCCGCAGGCTTACTTGTGCTTTCAATATTTATAAATAAGGGCATAAACTATCTTATTGAGAAAAAACTCTCACACAAGTATGTGGGCAAACTGGAAGATGGAAGCCCTATCGATTATGTCAGCACGGAAAAAGGCTATGAAGAGCCGGCCGGAACATCAGCCCGCAAAGCAAAAGCAGCCGCAATGGTTGTATTTACATTGACAGCAAAGGCGGTATGGAATTTCTTTGTCTGGAAATGGATAAGCGTGCCTCTTGCTATAATATGGACTGCCTCAATAGGTTTTGTTCCCGCGGTATTTTTAACCGCGACTGTCCTGCTGCCATTTTTGCTCTTCTTTATACTGGATATATTCGCCTTCTTCTATTTTGCCGAAGGCAGTTTTGGTTATATTTTGGGTAAATTCTCAGGCGTTGACAGGGTACAGCGCTGGAAAGGGTCTCTGCTATCAGGCGTGATAAAGGCCTTGAC
>CAZBMI010000051.1:0-8157 GCA_964492885.1 uncultured Planctomycetia bacterium
GTATCTATGCGATAAATATATATCTTGCAATTTGCATTATATATTCTATGCAAGTCTCTTAAAGCCGTTATGGCAAACAGCCCCTTTTAGCTTCTGTTTGGCATTATTCCTCTTAATGGACTTACCTATAAAACAAAAAGCATTATCAGCAGCCTTAAGGTATGCCTTTACATATTTATCTTTATGCGCAAAAGATGCATAGAAAGAATCTGTTGCCAAAAAACCCTGTTTAAGCATATTTTGCGTAAACAACGTTTTTAACAATAATTTGTTTTTAGAATTAAACGAAAAATGATTAATTGCAGGCGTGCCCATAACCTTAAGCTTTATATCGTGTTTTACAGCCAACATCTGCCATCCTTTTTGTACTGTTTCACCAATCCTCTTAATATCAAGATAAATTTTATTTGTTTTAAGTTTTGTTATCGTAGCTAAAGCTGCTACAGGGCCTATTCTTTCTGTCCAATAAGTACTACTTATAAACGTATCTTGAGCAGCGTTCATAACGTATCGCTTCCCTATTATTGCTGCCATAGGATAACCATTACTCATAGCCTTCGCAAATACTGCAATATCAGGAATGACTTTAAGAGAAAGATGCGCTCCGCCTAAATTAAGTCTCCAGCCTGAGCTTACCTCGTCAAATATCATAATGATATTTTCTTTCTTAGTAACCTTACGTATATATTCTAAAAACCCTTTTTTGGGATAGAAATTACGGATAGGCTCTATAACAACAGCTGCGATCCTTCCCTTATTAGCCCTTACCAACCTATCAAATTGCTCTAAGTCATTATACATAAAAGGTATTGCGCTGTTATATAATGCTCTAGGTATACCGTTAGGTTTTAATCCAGGCAGGAGGTGGCCGTCCAAAGATTTTCTAGATGCTATGTTTGCTGAAATATACCAATCGTGCCAACCATGATATCCGCAGAAGAGTATTACGTCTTTTGCTGCTTTTGCTCTGGCAATCCTTACAGCTATTGCCATTGCTTCTCCTCCGCTCCTTGCATAACGCACCATCTGTGCCCAAGGATGTATATCACACAAAAGTCTTGCAAGCTCAACTTCTTCAGGACAGTTTAGAGTAGTCATCGTACCCCTTTTTATTGCAATCTTGACCTCTTTGTTAACGTCCCTGTCAGCATAGCCTAATATACAAGCGCCTATACCCATATAAGATGCATCTATATATTCGTTGCTATCAAGGTCCCATACCCTGCACCCCTTTGCTTTGCGATAGTAAGCAGGCCATAAATTAGGAAGAAACATCTCAGGCCTTTTAGAAAGAAGTTGTGTGCCTCCTGGAATAATCTGTTTTGCCTGTTTATATAGTGTCTGGGATTTTCTTATCATAAATATCTTTCTTGATTTTATGTAAATTTAAAATAATCAACCTCGCAATTTTTTAATCTTTAAGTTCATCGTGGAGAATACGTTTCAAGTCTATCATAGAAAGTCTTTTTTTATTATTTTCACTAGTATAACCTGCAAAAGAGTCCGGAAGGCGGCTACCCTTTATCTTCTTTTTCTTGCTAAATATAACTTTTGGAATAGTAATATACATATCTTGATTTTCAATAGTGTAGCGTGCATCATCTGCAGTAATCAGCGTTTCGTGGAGTTTTTCGCCAGGTCTTATTCCGATAATCTTAAATTTACACTTAGGAACAATGGTTCTTGCTAAATCTGTTATCTTTGTGCTTGGTAACTTCGGCACAAATATTTCTCCACCCTGCATATTATCTAAACAATTAACAACAAATTTGACGCCTTGCTCAAGGCTTATCCAGAAACGAGTCATGCCAAAGTCTGTTATTGGAACGATTCCGGTTTTTCTGCACTCTTTAAAAAAAGGGATAACACTTCCTCTTGAACCAAAAACATTGCCATAACGAACTACACTAAACTTCGTACCTAATGGGGCATAGTTATTAGCTGCTATGAACATTTTTTCTGCGCAGAGCTTAGTAGCACCATAAAGATTTATTGGGTTCGCTGCTTTATCAGTGCTTAGCGCTATAACTTTTTTCACGTTATTATCAATAGCTACATTGATAATATTTTCTGCACCCAATACATTCGTTTTAACCACCTCAAAAGGATTATACTCTGCCAATGGAACAATCTTTAGTGCTGCGGCATGAATAATCATATCCACGCCCCTGAATGCTCTATGCAGTCTTTCTGGATCACGTATATCGCCAATAAAATACCTTAAGCTACGGTGATTAAATTTCTGATTCATATAATGCTGCTTCATCTCATCACGGCTGAATATAATAAGTTTTTTAGGCTTATAGTATTTTATGCTAAGTTCTGCAAACTTTTGTCCAAATGAACCTGTCCCACCAGTTATAAGCACTACTTTATTTTTGAATAATTTTTTCATGTTTAATTTTCTCCTTAAAGCATTACAAACCAACACATTGGACTTTTTCTTAGAATAAGGTGTATATAAAAGGAGCCACTGCCGTTGATTCGGTAAATATAATCAGAAGCCCTAAAAGCAATAACATAATCACAATCGGCGTAAGCCACCAGCGTTTCCTGACCTTCATGAAATCCCACAACTCTTTTAAGATACCTATCTTTCCCATAATCTCTCCTATTTTGAATCGTTTATGTCATTGCGCACTTTGCCTTGTGCCTTATAGCCCTATCTATCACCAAATAAAAGCCAACTTCCAAGAGATATAAACCTTATTTTCTTAGAGCCAAACTTTTCTTCGGTGTCTTTGCCGGATGTTATGAGAATCATATTATTGCAGCCTAAGCTTTCACAAGCATGAAGCAGGGCCCTTGTCTCTCTTTTTTTAGTGTCTCTGTCAGATACCGAAAAACATACCTGGATCAGCTGTTTTATCTTAAGGCCTTCTCTAACTAAAAAATCAACTTCATAATTAGGCTGAGAATAAAAATAAACCTCTTTACCCCTGCGTTTGAGTTCTGCTAAAACTATATTTTCCATCAGCCTGCCCTGGTCAATGGTTGTTTTAGGCGCAAGGGCATTGATAAAACCTGTATCTGCACAATATAACTTCCTTGGCTGGTTTATCTGCTGCTTTACCTTGAAAGAAAACGGATTAACCTGAAAAATAAGATACGCCTCTTCCATATAATTTAAATAATTTTTGATTGTATGTACACTTTTTATTCCAAAAACATCTTTTATCTTATGGTAAGTAAAACGGGAAGAGAAATTAGATACAGCGTATAATGCCAATTCTTTTAAATCTCTGGCGTATTTGACATCATGCCTGAAAATTATATCCTGTGATATTATTTTATCAAATAACTCTCTTAGGTAACTCCTCTTTACTTCTATATTGAATAGTTCCGGCATGCCGCCTGTCGTTATATATTCCTCAAGCTCCCTTTGTATTCCTGCCCTTTGTTTCGTTATGTAAAAACTATCCTTGTTTACCCTAACATTTTTAAATCTTATAAACTCGCTAAAAGAAAAAGGCATCAATTCAATGCTCAAATGCCTTCCGGTTAAGTGTGTGGCCAGCTCCTTGCTAAGAAGCTTGGAATTGCTGCCTGTCACTGTTATGTCATAGCCTTTTCTCTTTAGACGGTTGACAAACAATTCCCATCCATTTACATTTTGTATCTCATCCAATAATATATATTTCAGTCCATGGTTTATCTCTTCGGATACCTCGAGAAAATCATTTAGGTCATTTGATTTTACGCCTATCAGCCTTTCGTCATCGAAATTGATATATCCATAATTCTCATTTTTTAAAAGCTGATGGCAGATTGTGGATTTGCCGCATCTCCTTATGCCCATAACAGCTTTTATCATGTCCTCCTTAAAAACCTTCTCTGCGTAATGTGTAACATCCCTGTTAACAAGTCTTTTCTTAAAGAGCTGTCTTATCTCCTGCTTTTGCTCTAATAGTATCTGCTTTATTATGTGCCTTTCCATTATCCTGTCCTTTCCTATATATTACATATTAATGCACAAATAAATACTATCTTGTGTATTTCATTACACATAATATACCTATTAAGGGACATTGTCAAGTATTATCAATCTTGTTTAGTTTTATCAAGCAGAAGAAAGGCCTCCACAGGTATTATATGCTTATTGTTTTTTACCCTAAAATCCTCTTTTGAAATAATTATCCCTCTTTTGTTATTAACCTTGTTTAGATTAAGAAAATCCGAGTCTTTCACGCGATTTTGGTATTTTACCTCAATTGGCAGTAATTCGCCGCCCCTGTTTCTTGTAACAAAATCAACTTCGGCATTATTGGTGCTTCTGAAAAAGAAAACCATATTGGACCAGTTAACGCTGTTTTCCGAGCGCATAAGGTCAGACATTATGAGATTCTCTATTACCTTGCTCTTTAAGGCATCTTCTCTTATCCTGTCGCAGCTGCTTGAAAAATAATCTGAAAATCCGTATACATATCCGTAGAAGACCCAGAACAAAAATAGATCCTGAAAATAGATCTTCTTGGTCCTTCTCGGCACAGCTGTCTTCTTATTAATATCTACCTGATAAAGCGTTTTTAAGATAAAACTGGACTCCATCGCGTCGAGGTAACTGGCCACAGTAACATGTGAATCAATAGTTGTTTTTTTCGCTATTGTATCAAAACCGACATTAGACCGCATAACTGTTATTACCTGCTCAAATATCTGCCTTGAATATGATTCTTTCCTGCCAAGCTTAGCCAGGTCTCCTAATATCCAGCTTAGGTACTGTTGATAAACATCCATATCTATCTTACGGTTATCGGCAAAACTGTTTATGGCCCGCGCGAAACCGCCTGTTATCAAAAATGAATCCAGCAGCTTGCGAAGTTCTTTCTTGTAAAACGGGTAATTTTTCTCCGCTTCTGTAATATCTGAAAATTTATCAATAATCCCGGCACCGGCAAAAGCAACATATTCCTTAAATGATATTGGAAAAAGTATTTTATCCAGGTCAGCATCTTCCCCTCTTCTGCCCGGCATTCGTTCAACCTCATATTTCAAATCATGCGCGTTAGAACCCGTAAGTATCATCGCGCATTTTCTCAGCCTGCCAATATCCGCCAGATGCTTAATTGCTCTTGTCCATCTATTTACAAAAGTTATCTCATCAACAAATATATATTTACGCCTGTCGTTGTCAGCCCAATCTAAATATATCTCTATAATATCCAATAGTTCTTTATATGTATCTATGTTATTGCATGTAAAATAAAATATATTTTCCTTTGGATTTGTCATAAGCAGTTTTTTTATCAAAAGCTTCATAGCGGTGGTCTTGCCTACCTGGCGGCTGCCGCGCAATGTATATATTATGTCCTTTTCCATATCAAAAGAATCTATTATCCGCGGATACCAGACATACTTAATATTATTAAGTTTTTCAAGATTTACATCGCTGTTTATCTTATCCTTGGCAATCCACCACGGATTCTGCTCTTTTAACAGCTGAATATCCATATTTTGCCTCTATACAGTTTGATATTTAACTTATCAATATAAGTATACATTATGATATTTAATTTGTCAAGTTGTATATAGCTTTATTAATACTGCTTCTCGAGTCCGGAAATATCTTCGCCTTCAGGCTTTTCAATCCAATAAGAATCCCTCTTGGCATCTATGTACTTATCTAATGTATCTTTTTTAAACAGCCTCATAAGAAGGCCTATTGGTGTAATAACTAAAAAGAATATCACGGATAAAAACAAAGATACTATAAACCCGCCTATAGCATCTGTTATTTTTTTAAATAGCGTGGGAAAAAATCCTCCGACAATAAATAGAAAACCGGAAAGCGCGTAAAGCACCTTATAAGAAACCGCATGACCTTTTACAAGATGCAAGGTAGCTATACAGGCAAGTATAATCCCGCCTATTATTGCATTCCTTCTTATCTTTTTTATCTCGGCTCTATTCATAATAAAGTAATATTGTCATTGCGAGGAGTGCCAAAGGCACGACGAAGCAATCTCAAACGCTGAGATTGCTTCGCCCCTTCGGGGCTCGCAATGACATGTGCGTGTCAATCCGGTTCAAACCCGCTTAAATCGCCTACTTTTATTGCAGTTGAATCCTGCTTAGCCTTATCCAGCAGGAAAGGGCCCATTACAAGATAATCCATATTAGTCCTCATAAAACACTTATACGCGTCCTCAGGCGTGCATACTATAGGCTCTCCCCGGACATTAAAAGACGTATTTATTACTACAGGGTATCCTGTTAATTTAAAAAACTCATTTAACATATCATAATATCGCGGGTTCTGCTTCCTTGTTACGGTCTGGACTCTTGCCGAATAATCCACATGCGTAACAGCCGGGATATCAGAGCGCTTAACTTTAAGCTTATCAATGCCGGATAGCTTCTTCTGCTCTTCTGAAACAGGCAGGCGCCTCTCCTCTTTTACAGGCGCAACCAGAAGCATGTAAGGGCTTTCGCAACTTATATCAAAATACTCAGGCGCTTTTTCAGCAAGTATTGAAGGCGCGAACGGCCTGAATGACTCCCTGAACTTTATCTTCTGGTTTATAACTGACTGCATCTTTTCAGAGCGCGCGTCCCCTAATATAGACCTGCTTCCTAATGCCCTTGGTCCATACTCCATCCTTGCCTGAAACCAGCCTAATACATTCTGCCCTGCAATTATCTCCGCAGCGCGCTTTGAAACATCATTATTATCGAGTTTCTCATAAGAGATATTACTGCTCTTAAGATACTCCTCTATCTCCTTATCGGAAAATTCAGGGCCTAAAAGAGAGGACTTCATCAAATCATCCTTTTCATTTGCGCGCCTCTCTTTTTTAAGATATTCATGCCATACTACAAACGCCGCACCTAAGGCTCCGCCTGAGTCTGTTGCCGCGGGCTGGACCCATATATTATCAAAAATCTTCTCCTGCAAAAGCCTGCCGTTTGCCACGCAGTTTAATGCTACCCCGCCTGCCATGCAGAGGTTTCTTTGCCCGGTTGTTTTACGAACGTGCCTTGCCATTTTAAGCACAATCTCTTCTGTAACAGCCTGTATAGAGCTTGCTATATCCATATGGCGCTGTTTAATCTTATCTTTTCCCGGTTTCCTGGGGGGAGCGCCGAATAACTTATCAAATCTCCTGCTTGTCATTGTAAGGCCACAGCAGTAATTGAAGTATTTTAAATTCAGCCTGAAAGAACCATCTTCTTTTATATCTATAAGCTCCTTCTTTATCAGGTCCGCGTAAACAGGCTCGCCATAAGGCGCAAGCCCCATAAGCTTATACTCGCCTGAATTCACCTTAAAACCTGTATAATAAGTAAATGCAGAATATAAAAGCCCTAATGAATGCGGGAACTTAAGCTCTGCTCTTATGAAGATATTATTGCCTGCGCCTGTTCCGTAACTTGCGGTTGTCCATTCTCCTACCCCATCAACAGTAAGTATCGCTGATTCATTAAAAGGTGAAGGGTAAAACGCGCTTGCCGCGTGTGATTTATGGTGCTCCGGAAACAGGACCTTGCCATGGCATGAGAGCTTATCCTCTATATAGCTTTTGAGAAAGAGCTTATCCTTTATCCATGGGGGCATGGCTGTAAGGAATGATTTAAGCCCGAAAGGAGCATAGCTAAGGTAGGTCATAAGAAGCCTTTCAAACTTGATAAAAGGCTTATCGTAAAACGCCACAAAATCTAATTCCTGTCTGCTTATGCCTGCGTAAGATAAACAGTAATCTATAGCACGCTCAGGAAAGCTGTAATCGTGTTTCTTCCTGCTGAAACGTTCCTCCTGCGCGGCCGCGATTATCTCGCCGTCTTTTAGCAGAGCAGCTGCGGAATCATGGTAAAAGGCTGATATTCCTAAAATGTACACAGTGCTTATGCCTGCTTCTGGCACCTTTCTAACTCTTCAGTTTTATTTTTTCAATACCCAAACACTTACATATCCGGGCTAGGGTTTCCAGGGTAATGTTCTTTTTACCTTCTTCTATATTGGAAATATCGGGCTGTTTCATTCCTACGGCTAAAGCTAAATCTTTCTGACTCATTTCCTTGCCTATCCTTGCTTCTTTAACTTTTACCCCAACGTCTTTAAACAGCACGGAAGGCTCTCCCTTAATCTTCTTTCTTTTGTTCTGCTGTTTAAATATCTCCTCATATATTGTCTGCCACCAGTCCCTGAAGTCTGATTCT
>CAZBMI010000052.1:0-8124 GCA_964492885.1 uncultured Planctomycetia bacterium
ATCTTTATATTTAAGGAATTTTTCCATATCATCTATATTTACTCTGCTTTTATCTATATTCAAAATTTTCGATATGGATTGTTTAATCTTCTTCTTATATCTTGAAAGATTGGGCTTATCGCATATAACAACTGTATCTATATTCAATATCTCAAAACCTGCTTTCTTTTTCATAGCCTTAGAGATTCTTTTTAAGAGTATAGCGCTGGATATATTTTTAAACCTAATATCCGTATCAGAAAATCGGTCTCCTATATCACCCTCTCCGCAGGCGCCTAATATGGCGTCTGATATAGCGTGCAAAAGCACGTCAGCGTCAGAATGCCCTGCAAGGCCTTTTTTATAAGGGATTTCAACTCCTCCCAAAAAGAGTTTTCTTCTGCTTACAAGCTTATGTATGTCGTATCCTATGCCTATGCGCATATCCATTTTTCGTTGTGCGTGTTGCGTCGTGCGTTCTGCGTAAATACGTTCATATTATAAAATATACGCAATACGAACCGTAACCTTTGTAACCTTAATTAACCTTTGTAACTTTTGTAACTTTTCAAAATTGCCTCCGCGATAACAAGGTCTTCGGGTGTTGTTATCTTGATATTGGAGTAATCACCTTCTACAATCTTTACCCTCATGCCCGCGGACTCAAATATAGCCGTATCGTCGGTAAATAAGCCTTTCCTTCTCTGCGTTATCTTATAAGCCTTCTCCAGGAGATTTCTGTTAAAAACCTGCGGGGTCTGAGCTTCCCACAAGAGCTTTCTCTCAAGTGTCTTACACACAAAATTTTTAAGGCCTGCCTCTTTTATTGTGGGCTTTACCTTAACAGCGCATAGAGACGCCCCAAACCTGCAGGCTGACTTAACAGAAGAGCTTATCAGCCTGTTAGTCAAAAACGGCCGCGCGCAGTCATGAACCAGGACAAAATCCGTCTCAGCCCCGGTTTTTAAAAAACCCCTTTTTACTGAACCGGCCCTGTGCCTGCCGCCTTGTATGATATGCTTTACTTTCCTGAGGCCTGCTCTTTTTATAAGCCTCTCTGCCTTCGGTATATTCTCTTTTGACGCGGGAATTATTATCTCAGAAATATACTCAGACATTTCGAGGGCTTCAAGCGAATAGAGCAGGAGCTCCTTTCCGCGGAGTTTTACAAAGGGCTTGCTTGTCCCTGACCTGAGCCTGCTGCCTTTGCCCGCGGAAGGCACTATCGCGGCTACTTTCATCTACCTCTTATTCCTGTTATTATTAACAGCCTTGGCGAATATCATGCGTCCTGCGGCTGTTTGCAGTACACTGGTAACCGCGACTCTTTTCCTCTGGCCTATAAGCTGCCTTCCTCCCTCGACAACTATCATGGTGCCGTCATCCAAATAACCGATTCCCTGGTTATGCTCCTTGCCTTCTTTTATAACCTTTACCTCCATCTCCTCGCCGGGCAGCATGACCGGCTTAAGGGCATTGCTTAACTCATTCATGTTGAGGACCTGCACCCCCTGGAGCTCGGCGACTTTATTAAGGTTATAATCATTTGTAAAGACCCTGCCGCTTAAAAGCTTCGCGAGCTTTACCAGCTTGGCGTCAGTCTCTATGATATCGGGAAAATCCTCCTCGTGTATCTTTACATCCATGTCAGCGCTCTTCTGCATCTTGTTTAAGATATCAAGCCCCCTTCTGCCGCGGTTGCGTTTTAAAGGGTCGGAGGAATCCGCTATCTGCTGGAGCTCCCTTAAGACAAAACGCGGCACAATAAACCTCCCGCCTATAAATCCCGTTTCACAGATATCTATTATCCTGCCGTCTATTATAACGCTTGTATCGACAATTGTTATATCATCGCTCCTGTCCTGCCTTGAGAACTTGACATAAGGGATTATCAGGTTAAATTCATCCTTGCCTCTTATCGCGAGCGTCATGCCAAAATAACAGAAGACCAGGGTAAGGACAACCTGCATAACCAGCGCCAATGTCTCGTTCATCTGGTTTATGGATTTCAATATAAAAGAATCCGTTATAATCTTTGCCATCAAAAGCCCGAATATCAGGCCGAAGACCCCTGCCGATAAACCGCTTATTGAGACCTTTCTCATGCTGAATTCTGTAAGTATTATTATAACCGATACAAGAAAGCCTATGGCGGCTGCTGATAAGGGCCAGTAAGGGCTGAAGGCGACTAATAAAACACCTATCTGGTAACCTACCAATGTACTTATTATCACGAAAAACGATCTTATAAAAGCTAATGTCATAATATCTCCTCGCTGTCTAAATTACGTCATTGCCGGCAAAGCCCCATACAAAATATAAAATTTGGTTCGGGGCGTGCCCTCACAATGACAAAAAGTCTAAAAATCTTTACCTTTACCTATATCTTTACCTGATTTTCAACAAAAGCGTATTCGAGCGCCTGCTTAACATTGTCAACGCCTATAAGCTCTATGCCTTTAATATTATTTAGGTCTTTGCGGTTTGAGGCGGGCAATATACATCTTTTACAGCCTAACCTTTTTGCTTCATTAATTCTGGATGCTGTCTGTGATACCCCGCGCACTTCGGAGGCAAGGCCTACTTCACCGATTATAATAGTATCCTGGCGCACAGGAACATTCTTAAAACTTGAACATATAGCTATGCAGGCAGAGAGGTCAGAAGCAGGCTCATTTACCCTGGCCCCTCCTACTACATTTAAAAATATATCCTGGTTAGAGAAATTAAGGCCTAAGTTTTTCTGAAGACCCGCGACCAGCAGAGCCATCCTGTTTATATCAAGCCCCATGGAACGATGCCTTGGCATTCCAAAGCCCGAAGCTGTGACAAGCGCCTGCAGCTCTATTAGAAAAGGCCTTGTGCCTTCAATAACAGCTGTTATTGAAGAACCCTTAACAGGATTCTGCTTAAGGCAGGCAAACGCGCCCGAGGCGTCCCTGACCTCCTTTAACCCGTCCTGCTGCATTGAGAATATACCTACTTCATCCGTTGCGCCGAAACGGTTCTTTACAGCCCTTAAAACCCTGAACCTCGACTCTTTCTGCCCTTCAAAATATATGACAGAATCGACTATATGCTCAAGCACCTTAGGCCCTGCTATGACGCCTTCTTTTGTTATGTGCCCTATAAACAGTATTGAGACGCCTATGGATTTCGCAAGCGCGGTAAGCATTGCCGATGATTCTTTTATCTGAGTAATAGTCCCCGCGCTTTGCGGGAAATCAGGGCTGTATATAGTCTGAATGGAATCCACAACAGCCATGTAGGGCTTTAAGTCTCTGATATACGATATAATCTTCTGTATGTCAGTTTCGTTTATGATATAAAGGTTTTCAGAAAGAACCCCCAGTCTCTTGGCGCGGAGTTTTATCTGGCTTAATGACTCCTCTCCGCTTATATAAAGTACCCTCCTTTCTCTGCTTATTATATCCGAAACCTGCAGCATCAAAGTGGACTTGCCTATGCCCGGTTCTCCCCCTACAAGTACCGCGCTTCCTTCTACAAGCCCGCCTCCTAAAACCCTGTCCAACTCGCCTATCCCCGTGCCGGACCTCAGGAATTTTACATCCTCAATATCAGACAGCTTTCGGGGAGAAGCTGTTGATATGATATCAGCTATCATTGGCCTGTTCCTTGCCGGAGCGCTTGAGCAGGGCTCCTCTGCAAGAGAATTCCATTCATTACATTCAGGGCACTTGCCAAGCCACTTAGTGCTTTGATAGCCGCAGCCCTGGCATTTGAATATCGTCTTTGTCTGCATTATTCGGTATTCGGTGTTTGGTTTTAGGTTTACGGTTACAGCCTGCTTTCGAAAACCGCAAACCGACAACCGATAACCTGTCGTGTGTTATGCCTTTACTTAGGACGGCCCGAAGTTACTCTTTCCGGGGCCTGTTGAAGTATCTTCTGTCTTCTGCTTTACGCGCCTGGGGCCTCCTAGGAGTTTCCATGGATGAGCCTTTATATCTTTTATGAGAGCCTCAACATCATTGTAAATCGTATCGTCATATATCAGCTTGCCTACAGTGCCGTTACCGTTTTTCACCTGTCTCAGTATCGCGTCCATGGAATCCATTGCCTTGTCAAGCTTTAAGATAACATCATAGCCCTTTTTGGTCATCTGCTCGACAGATACGGAATCGTTTCCTATAACCGTATCGCCGTTTGACAAAAGCTCACCGCCCGGTGTACCGGGTATTATTTCAACGTATTTTTCGCCTATAAGCCCGAGGGTATTTATGATAATCTCTGAATCGACTTCCACTTTGGCGTCATTGGTAAGCCAGAGCTTAAGCCTTACCATTGTCTTGCCGTTTTTGTCCTTGAATATACCGGCCTCTTTAACCTCTCCGACTTCTATGCCCGCGAGCCTTACAGGAGCGGATTTTTTTACGCCGTTTGCGAATCCAAGCACAGCGTATATGTTATATCCGGGCTTGAAAAAGAAATCGTTTATCGAAAACGTTATTACAGTAAGAAGGATAAGCCCCACGGCAATAAAAAGGCCTATCTTGATATCGAACTCCATGGATTTCATATTACCTCCTGTTTAAATAAATCTATATCGCTTTACTGTTAAAAGCCTCGCCTTCCGTAATAGGCCCTTTTGAAGCGCCTGTTATAAACTGTTTTACTATGGGGTTTGATGTATTCTTTATCTCATCAGGAGTCCCTTCCTGAACTATCTTTCCCTCATACAGCATAGCTATCCTGCTGCCTACCTTGTAGGCGCTTACCATATCATGCGTAACAACTATGGAAGTAATCTCGAGCTTATCGTGCATACTCATTATAAGCTCATTTACGGCATCTGCCATTATGGGGTCCACTCCTGTAGTAGGCTCATCATAAAGTATTATTTTAGGGCGCATGGCTATTGCCCTTGCCAACGCTACTCTTTTACGCATACCCCCCGAGAGCTCAGCAGGCATCAGGTCTTCTATTTCATACAGCCCTACCAGTGAAAGAGCCTCTTTCACCCTCTTTGCCACTGTCTGTGAGTCGAGATCGGTATGCTCTATAAGGTTAAAACCTACGTTCTCCGCAACCGATAAAGAATCAAACAGCGCAGAGCCCTGAAACAACATGCCGAAAGTCATTCTTAAAGCGCTTAAGGCCTTTCCTGTAAGTTTTGTGATATCCCGGCCGTCTATGATAACCTGCCCTGATTCGGGCTTTAACAGCCCTATTATATTCTTTAAGAAGACGCTCTTGCCGCAGCCTGAACAGCCTATTATCACCTGAGTCACCCCGGTATCTATTGTCAGGTTTAATCCGTTAAGCACCTGTTTATCACCAAAGGATTTATATAGATTTATGGCGTCTATCATTATAATCTCCTATCGCCCGATAAAATAGAACAAAGCCGTAAAAAGGCAGTCTGCCGCGATTATCAGTATAAATGACGTAACTACACTGAGTGTTGTAGAGCGGCCGACACCTTCTGCCCCGCCGGAAGTCCTGAAGCCCTCATAGCAACTGACAATGGCTATAATTACAGCGAATACAAGGCTTTTAAATAATCCCGTATAAAGGTCCTTAAGGCCTAAAGAAGTTGTAGTCATGTTAAGATACATATTAGAACCTATGTGCAGTTTAAATACGCCTACCATATAACCGCCTAACATGCCTACAAAATCAGCGTATACAGTAAGAAGCGGCAGCATTATAATAAGCGCTAAAAACCTCGGAGTAACAAGATACTTTATCGGGTTTGTCGCTAAAGTCTCAAGAGCGTCTATCTGTTCGGTAACTTTCATCGTGCCAAGCTCAGCTGTTATAGACGCGCCTACCCTGCCTGCGACTACAAGGGCTGTCAGCACAGGCCCCATCTCCCTTGCCATCGCGAGAGCTACAAGGCTGGCTATATACATCTGCGCGGATATGCGCTGCATCTGGTGCGCGCTCTGCAATGCAAGAACCATGCCGGTAAACATAGATGTAAGAAACACTATCGGCAGGGAACTGACTCCTACTTTATACAACTGGTCTATCAGCTGCCTTTTTCTGAAAGGCGGTATAAATATCCAGAAGACGGTCTCCATAAAGAGTATAACTACGCCCCCCATATAACGCAGAAAAGCCTTTAGCCTGGCCGCCACTCCTCTGCCAAAAAGATTAAAAGACATATCTTATTCTCCTAAAACTAAAAACTGTACCTCTTCTTAAAACCGAAAAATTCCTCATCTTCTTTTGCTTTAAACTGAAGAACACTCTTCTGATCATTCAGAAGGTCATATTCGAGCTGGAACTCATCACGCGACTGCTTATTTGCCTCGTATTTTGTCTCATCCTCCATGTATCTCTTAAAGCCTACCTTAAAGCCGCTTTCTAAGCCTTTTTTCAGGGAAAACTCATTCTCTTGATCTGTCCTCGTTATGTCCCAGCCTTCCCATTTTACGGTATTATCACTTGTGCTGAAGGCAACATCATCCATAAAGCTCTCTTCTGAAAAACGTCTTATATCCACTTCTCCCTCAAACATAAGGGATGAATCCGAATACGTTATGCGTGAATCATAGATTCTTAAGTAAGGCCATTGGCCTTCCGCGTTAACCCATATCTTGTCATAATATATATTCCCGAAATGCTCGCTTTCAAGAGAGAGATTCGCGCTTATGCCGGGCCTGCTTATAAGCCCTTTAATTGTTATTTCACCCGAAAGCATGCCTGATACATCAAAAGGGTTCTTATCCGCCAGCAAATAAGGTGTCTGGAGATTGAAGCCGGAAAAATTAATTCTCGCCTTAGCCTTCCTTGGAGGCTTTATGTTAAAATTGCCTGAAGCCGCGATCTTATCGCCTACCTTCAGATAGAGCGCCCTGACCGAACTCTTATCTATAAAGAACGAGGATTCCATCTCATCAATAGGATGATAGTTAAATACGCTTGCCTCTGTATCCGCGTCAACCAGGAAATGCGAAAAAGAATTGCCTTTAAATACAGTCCTTCCGGTAAAATGTATTATATTTGAAAAATCGAAACCAAATACTTTAAGATGCTGGTTTTCTATATCAGCCTTTATGGCATACCAGTCCGAGCAGTCACCTTTTACAGCCACCCTTCCTTTATTTAACAGGAGTATTGCGCTAAACAGGCCTGTGTCTGTATCAAACTCCGTGTCCATGGATATAACATGGTCAATATCCGCCTGTTCCGTCTCTATACCTATCCTTGTGCCGATATTAAGCAGCTCTTTTTCAGAAATAATATAACTTCTGAAATGGATATCCTTTGCCGAAGGCGTCTCTATCTTGCCGCGTAAATTCAGGTTTTCCGGAGAACCGCTTATCTTTATTCGTATCATATCCAGAAGCGGCTTGTCTTTTTTGAAAAACGGCCTGGATTCCAATATAAGCTCAAGCCTGTAAGGCTTGCTTTCGGTTATTATCTCGCCTTCCAGGCTGTTTGAAAGCTGTCCAAAGATACTGAAATTTATGCTCTCAAGTATAATTATTCCTTTTTTAAGCCTGACTTTGCCTTTTATCTTCCTGGATATAATAGTGTTGTTTTCAAGCCGCAGAGAGCCTTTGCCGAGTGACATTACAGTTTCAGCATCATTGGCCGCGGATTTTCTTCCCGTAATAACATCAAAGAGCGAATACTCCAGCCTTGCTATTTCAAAATCCAGGTCATACCTGCTAAAATCAAAATTTAAGCCTTTAAAGATTATCTTTTTAAAAGGGTTGCCGCTTACGGCGCTTATGCGCACGTCAGCGCCTGTCATCTCCGCGAAAGAACCTTCCAGGTTATGTTTAAACATCGACCTGAATCTATCCTGCTCCGCGTAAATGTGGAAGAAAAGCCACGAACAGCCTAAAAGCAGTAATATTACCGCTATAATAGTCACTCTTCTCTTAAGCAATATTGTAAACCTTTGATAGGTTACAAAAGTTACAAAGGTTAATTAAGATTGCAAAAGTTACTTAGATAGAATTTTCTATAAGTGTTTTTCTGCGGTTTTCTCAAGTGCAACCTTTGTAACCTATGTAACATTTGTAACCTTTGTAACTTTTTAGCTTTTCTTAAAAACAAGATGGTCTCTTTCGAAATCAACTTTTATGTTATTGGCGTCTTTAAAAGTCCCTTTGATTATCTCTTCGGCCAAAGGATCTTCAAGAAAGCTCTGGATAGTTCGTTTAA
>CAZBMI010000053.1:0-7942 GCA_964492885.1 uncultured Planctomycetia bacterium
ACAAAAATTACGAGTTTTTTAAAAAAGAAAGGGTAAGGACAGATGTTTAATTTATACGACCTGGGAAACATGTCAAAGCTTGCCGGCGAGGCAAAGAAGATGCAGGCACAGCAGGAGGTAAAACAGCAGGAACAGCTTGCGGCATTAAGCCGTATAGAGGACTTGCTTCAGGAGATACTGGCTGAGGTAAAGAAGAATAAGCAACCCACGTAAAGGGGGCGCGCAAAAGTGAAAGAATTAAAGACAAAATCCATAAGAACAATTGAGCAGAAAATGGCAGGCATTGATACAGACAGCATGCGCCATCACATACTCGAGAGCGCCAAGGGCTTTAAGACTTCATGGATAAGTTTAGGACAAGCCCTTTACACGGTATGGAAGGATAAGCTGTATAAAGAATGGGGTTACAGCGATTTCGAGGCATATACCGCAAAAGAGATAGGCATACGAAAGCAGACAGCAATAAAACTCTTAAGAAGTTACAGCTTTCTCGAGAAAGAAGACCCGCTCTATTTAAAGGCTGACTATAATAAACAGGCAGACGCTAAAGCAGTCCCTACTTACGAGTCAGTTGATGTCCTTCGCCTTGCACGCAATAAAAAGGACCTTGGCAGAGAGAATTATGCCGCGATCAAAAGAGGTGTACTAGAGATGGGAAAAGACGCCTCGTCCGTAAAAAAAGACCTCACTTCTTTCATCAGACAGCGGGAGGAGCTTTTACCCGAAGAGGCGTGGCAAAAAAAGAGAATCGCCCTTATCAAACGTTTTGTAAGCACGCTTAGATCCCTGCTTAAAGAAGCAAGGGCCTCAAACATAATACCGGTCAACACTCTTAAGGATACGGATAAGCTGGTATCAAAACTCGAAACCGAGCTTTTGTAAAATAGGTTTTATTTTATGAAACATCTGGCAAAAACAAAGATAATAGCAACGTTAGGTCCTGCCAGCAAAACCAGGACAACTTTAAGAAAACTCATGCTCGCGGGCATGGATGTCGCGAGGTTAAACTTCTCACATGGTACACACGCCCAGCACCTTAAGGCGATAAAGATAATAAAGGACCTAAACAAAAACTACAGGCGCCATATCAGGATATTACAGGATCTGGAAGGTTACAGGATGCGTATAGGCGATATACCCGGAGGCGGCATTGAGCTTAAAAAAAAGCAGGTGGTCGTGCTCGCAAACAAGCCGCCTCACGCAGAAAAAGGCATAATACCGCTCGATTATGACGGCTCTCTGTCTGATATAAAAAAGGGCAGTTTCATATATATAGATGACGGATACATAGCCCTTTCGGTAAAAGCGCATACCAAAAATTATATTAGAGCTGAGGTTGTTATGCCGGGCAAGGTCAAGAGCAATAAAGGCGTCAATATCCCGCATATAAGGCTCAAGTTTAAAGAACTTACCAAAAAAGACAAACAGGACCTGGATTTCGGATTAAAAAACAAAGTTGACTTTATCGCGCAGAGTTTTGTGCGTAACAAGCGCGATATCTTAAATATAAGAAAACACATTAAAAGCAATTCCGCCTGCCGCGTCATCGCCAAGATAGAGAACCGCGAAGGCATAAACAATATCGATGAGATACTGGATGTCGCAGACGGCATCATGATAGCAAGGGGCGACATGGGTGTATCTCTTCCAATCTACCAGGTCCCTGTTATACAGAAGTTCCTTATAAAAAAATGCAGGCGCAGGAAAAGATTTGTGATAACCGCGACCCAGATGCTTGAAACCATGACAGAGCACATAAGGCCTACCAGGGCAGAGGTAAGTGACGTGGCAAACGCGATATTCGACGGTACGGATTATGTAATGCTCTCCGGAGAAACCGCCGCCGGCCAATATCCGGTCGAGGCGGTAAAAATGATGGATAATATAATAAAATTCACAGAGGAAAGCAAAATATGATATTCTCCAAAAACAAAATCGTAAAGCTTCCGGAAAAATTTTCAGCCGATTTTTCAAAGATACAGACACGCCTCATAAAAAGCCGTCTAAAACTAGCGGCGTTTCTCCTTGTGCTCTGTAACTTCCTGGGTGATGGTATAGGCATAATTGCGCTTCAGGAAAAGGTGGTCTACCAGATGAAGCTTACATGGACAATATCCATTATAATATGCATAGCAACATACCTGGTTGTGCCGTTTATACGCTCGTTTAAGGCTGCCAACGCTTCCGCGTTTGCATTTACATCACTTGTTCTTTTCATGATGACGAAAGACGGTATCGGATACGCGACAGCGCCTTTTGACGCTGCAATGGGTTTTATATTTTTATTTTTTGCCTTTTCTTTGGTATTTCCCTGGTCAGCCAACAATATAATCGCAATAGCGCTTCTGCACTTCGGCGCTTACACGGCATTACTGCTGGAGGTACCGCAGTATGTATATAAGGGCCAGATACTAAATACTGAAACAGCTGACTACTTAAACGGATTCATAATGCTTATATTATCCGCGGTAGTATGCTATGCGGTGATACGACGCGAGAGAAACCGGGATATAGAAAACTTCATTCTCTTAAAAGACGTTGAGGAGAAGAACAGCCAGATGGAGAAAGAATTGAAACTCGCCACGCGTGTCCATTCAAGGCTTATACCGCATTCAAACAGCACGCCTTTTGCTGACATAGCGGTTACTTACACGCCTATGCACTACCTGGGAGGAGATTACGCTAAATTCTATTTTATCGATAAGACAAAACTGGTATTTATAATATGTGACGTCACAGGACACGGTGTATCGGCCGCGCTTATGGTAAATGCCTTAAATACCGAATTTGAGCGCTTATCCCGGAAGGTAAAGACGCCGGGTGAGATACTCAAGGAAGTAAACCAGTTTATGGTGAAGAATTTCTCCGAATTGTACATCTATACAACCGCATTCTGCGGCCTGCTCGATTTCCATTACCTGTCACGAAAGTTCTCGTATTCGAGCTACGGCCACCCGCCTCAGTATATCTACCACAGCGCGAGGCCTGATATTGAAAGGCTGCCTGCGCAGGCAAGTCTTATGGGCCTGCCGTTTGAAGATGCCAAGCTTCACGAAAGCGAGGTACCCTTTAATAAAAATGACAGCATACTCCTTTTTACCGACGGGATTATTGAGGCACGCGACAAGAAAGGGGAAGAATTCGGAGATAAAAGGCTGATGGATTTTATAGAGAAGAACAGGCACCTGGGGGTTGATGTCTTTAATGATAACCTCTCAAGCGAACTTAAACTCTTTTCAGGCAACAAGATAAAAGATGATATCTTCATCCTTAACATAAAGACCAAATGAAAAAGAACATACTGGATTTCACAATTAAAGAGCTGGAGAGTATAATATCCGAAAAGGGCCGGCCTAAGTACAGGGCAAAGCAGGTCTTTAACTGGCTGTATGTAAAAGGCGCGGGTGATTTCCGGCAAATGAGAAACCTGCCAAATCCGTTTCTTGATAAACTGGAGGAGGATTTTTTTATAAACAGCTTTTTCAAATCAAAAAAATACATAAGCAGAGACAAAACAATAAAGATACTCTTTGCGCTTCTGGATGGGGAATGCGTAGAGACTGTCGTAATACGCTCATCAAGGCGCAATACTATATGCATATCCACCCAGGCAGGCTGTTCTTTCGCGTGCGCTTTCTGCGCGAGCGGAAAGCAGGGCTTGAGAAGAAACCTGAGCACAGCCGAGATAATCAGCCAAATACTGCATGTGAAATTCAATCTGCAGATACCTCTTACAAACTACGTATTCATGGGCATGGGCGAGCCCCTTGATAATTTCGACAGCCTCTCAAAGGCAATCAGCATCATGAATGATAAATACGCCCTGAATATCGGCGCGCGGCGGATAACCATATCAACCTGTGGCATAATACCGGCTATAAAAAAGCTCAATTCCGTTAATACACAACTTAACCTATCAATATCCCTGCACGCGGCCACGGACAGCTTGCGAAGCCGGCTTATGCCTGTAAACAAAAAATACCCTCTCAAAGCACTGGTAAAGACGATAAGAGGCCATAATGAATTATCAGGCAGGATTATTACCTTAGAGTATGTGCTGATTAAGGGCGTAAACGATACCCCGCAGGACGCTCAAGCGCTCGCGGAAACCGCAAAGGACTTAAAGGCAAAGATAAATATTATCCCCTTCAGCCCTGTAAGGGGTGTTGCTTTTTCGCCGCCCCTGAAAAAGGGCGTTGATAATTTTATGGATATGCTTACAAAAGCAAACGCCAACGCAACGCTAAGAATGTCAAAAGGCGCTGACATAAACGCGGCGTGCGGCCAACTCGCGGGAAAGAGGCATGCGTTATAAGCTGGTTATATTCGATATAGACGGCACCATAACAAGGCATGTAAGCTCATGGCAGCTTGTGCACGAAAAACTCAATATCTGGAACAGCAAGGCATCTGAATACCAGAGAAGGTTCTTAGCCGGAGGGATAAGCTATAAGGAGTTCTGCGAGCTTGACGCGGCCTGCTGGAAGGGTATTTCCGAAGAAAAGATATCATCACTGTTTATGCCCTTACTATATACAAAAAATGCCAAAAGATGCATTACGAAACTCAAGGCATCGGGCTTTAAGCTTGCCGCCCTGTCTACAGGACTGCAATATATCGCTGAAAAACTTAAAGACGAGCTTAAACTGGATTATGTACTCTCAAACAGGCTGGCCTCAAGAAAAGGCCTGATTACAGGAAAAGTAAAGATAAACATAGCGCACCGCGCAAAGGGAGAAGCTGTAAAAAAGATATTAAAGCTGCTTAAGGTAAAGCGCGGCGAATCCATAAGCATCGGAGACAACGAAGGCGACATCTCCCTTGCAAAAAATACAGGCTACTCAATCGCTTTCAACTCCACAAGCAAGGCCCTGTCAAAAGCTGTTGACTATGACTGTAAAAGCAGGGACTTTACCGAACCCTTCCAAAAAATTATAGACATAACCTTTTAGCCTTTAGAAACTTTTTAGTTGATTTTTTCACAGTATTATATAAAATTGTATGTATTATATATACATATACATGAGAACGAAAAAGGAGAAGGAGGTTTAAGATGGCAGAAGGAATAGGCGTCATAAACGAAAAGGTGCAAAAGGAGAGCTCTTTTGTGCAGAAACTTAAATCAGAGATACAAAAGGTAATCGTCGGCCAGCAGCATCTTATTGACAGGCTGCTTACAGGCATACTCGCCAATGGACACATACTTGTAGAAGGTGTGCCGGGCCTTGCAAAGACCTTGTCAATAAAAACGCTTTCACAGGCAATAAACACCAAGTTCCAGAGAATACAGTTTACGCCTGACCTGCTTCCGGCTGACCTCATCGGAACCCTTGTATACAACCCCAAAGAAGGTACCTTTACAACCAAAAAAGGGCCTATATTCGCGAATATAATACTTGCTGATGAGATAAACAGGGCTCCCGCAAAGGTCCAGAGCGCGCTTTTAGAGGCTATGCAGGAGAGGGAAGTTACCATAGGGTTAGAGACGTTCAAGCTTGACCAGCCTTTCCTTGTAATGGCAACGCAGAACCCTATTGAGCAGGAGGGGACGTATCCTTTGCCTGAGGCGCAGGTCGACAGATTCATGCTCAAGATAAAGATAACATATCCTACAATGGATGAGGAGCTCGAGATATTAAGGAGAATGAGCTATACGCAGAGCAAGACTGATGTAGACAGCGTAATAGAGCCCAAGGATATTATAAACGCAAGGGCTGTTGTTGATGAAATATATATTGATGAGAAACTGGAAAAATATATACTGGATATCGTCTTCGCGACCAGGACCCCTGATAAATATAAACTGGAAAGCCTCGCAAGCCTTATTCAGTACGGCGCGTCGCCGCGCGCTACAATATACTTAAGGCTTGCGGCCAAAGCCTGCGCGTTTATCAACGGCAGGGGTTATGTAACGCCGCAGGATATAAAGAATATCGGCATGGATGTATTAAGGCACCGCGTCACCGTAAGCTACGAGGCTGAATCGGAAGAGAAGACTTCCGAGGATGTTATAAAAACCATATTCGACGAGATAGAAGTTCCGTAACCCGGGCTTTAAAGGATGATACCCAAAGAAGTCTTAAAAAAGATACGAAAGATACAGATTACAACATCCCGCATGGTGACCGATGTCTTTGCCGGGCAGTACCATAGTGTATTCAAGGGCAGGGGTATGGAGTTTGACGAAGTAAGGGAATACCTGCCGGGTGATGATATACAAAGCATAGACTGGAATGTCACGGCACGTACGGGCTCTCCGCATATAAAGAAATTTGTGGAAGAGAGAGAACTTACCGTAATGCTCATGCTCGATGCCTCCATGTCATGCAGGTTTGGTTCGGAAAAACAGCTAAAGAGCCGGCTTGCTGCCGAGCTCTCCTCAGTGCTGGCGTTTTCAGCTATAAGGAATAATGATAAGGTAGGATTAATAATATTTACAGACAGGATAGAGAAGTTCGTGCCTCCCAGAAAAGGCTTAAGGCATGTATTAAGGGTCATAAGAGAGGCGCTTTACTACAAACCCGAAGGCAAAGGCACTGACATATCCATGGCATTGGAATATTTAAACAAGGTTACAAAGCGAAGGGCCATAACGTTTTTGATATCCGATTTTTTCGCGAAAGATTTCAAAAAACGGCTCTCAGTCGCGAACAAAAGGCATGACGTAATAGCAATTACCATAACAGACCCCCGCGAAACTGACATGCCTGATGTGGGAATGGTAAGGTTAAATGATGCCGAGACAGGATGCGAGCGGATTATCGATACGAGCAGCAAGAGCTTCAGGCGCAGGTACAGGGAGTCTTCCGAAGAGAAATTTAAACTGCGTAAGGAACTCTTAAGGTCAGCGGGCACGGATGTTATTGACGTGCGTACAGATACCCCTTACACGAAAGAGCTTATACGTTTCTTCAGAATGAGGCGAAAGAGGCGCTGATTATATGGAACAGGCAGGTTTAAGAGACATAAAGCCCCCGTTATTTTTCAAGGCTGATTACACCATTCTGATAATAATCCTCGCGCTTATAATCATAGCGGCCGCGGCCCTGCTTATAATATACCTTCTGAAGAAAAGACAGCATAAGAAGCCAAAAGAGACGATACCTCCTAAAAAGGCTCATGAGATAGCGTATGAACTCCTGAACCGGTTAAAGGCAAAAAACCTCCCTGCCTCAGGCCGGGTAAAGGAGTACTATTTCGAGATATCAAAGATAGTAAGGTCTTATATAGAAAACAGGTTCTCCCTAAAGGCCCCTGAGATGACAACCGAAGAGTTCTTATATTCTCTAAAGGATTCCGGCATACTCTCAGGAGCGCAGAAAAACCTTGTAAAAGAGTTTTTAAGCCAATGCGACATGGTAAAGTTCGCCAAATACGGGCCTACGGAAGAGGAGATAGATACAAGTTTTACCAGCGCAAAGAGACTTGTGGACGAGACAAAGCTCGAAGAGAAAGAGCAGGCTGATACAAAATGATATTTCGTGATTTCTGGATACTATTTTTAATACCGCCTGTGCTTGGCACGCTATTTTTCTTATCCAAAAAGAGAAGGCACGCGAGCGTAAGATTCTCATCCCTGGATATAATAGAGAGCTCAAAGCCGTCTCTTAAGATTTTAGGCAGAAGGGCCCTATTGTATATCAGGCTTATTGCCGTGGCGCTCTTTCTTATCGCCCTTTCCAGGCCTTCGTCTCCTGTAGAAAACACTAAGATAGAGACTGAGGGCATTGATATAGTCCTGGCGATAGACTCCTCAGGCAGTATGCAGGCAGAAGACTTTGAGTTAGATAACAAGCGCAGGAACAGGCTCTATGTCGTAAAAAAAGTTGCTGAAGATTTTATCGAGATGAGAAAATACGACAGGATTGCTATCGTGGCTTTTGCCGCGCGCGCTTATACGGTATGCCCTTTAACCCTTGACCATACATGGCTTATAAGGAAC
>CAZBMI010000054.1:0-7915 GCA_964492885.1 uncultured Planctomycetia bacterium
TGTCAATGATAAAACGCCTGTAGGATTCCGGAGTATCAATTTTCATAATATGCGCTATTTTCCGTTAGAAACTCGGTTCAATGCAGAATGCCTTATGTTTTTGAGAACCTTCTAATCCCCCTGCAAGAAAACTCAAATTTGTAAGATACCTCATTTTACACCATGTAAAAAAGTGTTTGCGCGGCTTCATGAACCAGCTCCAGTAAAAAAACCTGACCGCGGAATAAACCCCCAATATAAAAGATGTTAGCGCAAATAAGGCAATACCCGAATTCTCCGGGTACATAATCAGGCCAATGGCGCCGGCAAAAACAAAAAAAACGAATATGTGCATTAGCTGAAAATGGCCCAGATACAGGAATCCTTTGACCGGAGACGGAAAGGATATAACCGGGTTCTTGGGGTATTGCCCCATAAACTGCAAAACCAGCTCAAACCTGTTGCGCGCGTACTTTGCTATAAGAACAGGGTGGATAAAGGCATAGCTAAACCAGACCTTCCTAAGGGCCTCAATGTCTGAACGGTGCATGTGATGCACATAAGCATCAGGCGCGAAATATAAGCGCCACCCCTTACTCTCGACCTGCAGGCACATATCCATGTCCTCGCCGGTTGGGTATTGCCAGAATTTCGCGTCCGCGCTTCTAATCGCTTTCCTCCTGTAGGCAACGTTTGCTGTTACAAAAAAGTACGCCCTGTGGCCCGCTATCTGTGTAGGGGACCTGTCTGTGAGGGCGGGGAAGTAGCCTTCTTTAATGAAGCCGTATCTCGGAGAGACCATATTGAACCTGAAGTGCTCGCAATACGCCTCTGTAAGGTTTTCAGTGTCAACTTTTAATGTGTGTATCTCGCCGCCAACAATACCTATGGCAGCATCCGAGGCAAACTTAGAAAGCATTATATTGACCCATTCTTTGCACGGCGCGCAGTCTCCGTCAGTAAAAAATATATACTCTCCTTTTGCCGATTCCAGAGCCTTATTCCTGGCAAATCCGGCAGATGCGCAATCAGGCGCTTCTATAAGCTTAATAAAACTGTAGTCTTTCTGACGCGACCTTATTATATCAGGTGTCCTGTCTCTCGAGCCGCCGTCAACTATTACAATCTCCATGAAGTCATGCGGATAGTTAATCTGCAAGAGATACCCTAAACTCTTACTTATTGTGCGCTCAAAGTCTTTTACCGGAACTACTATGGAGATAAAAGGCTTATTGTTCATCTTGCGTGGGCAGCTGTTTCTTAGGTTTCAGACTCATAAGCGACTTTTCTTATGTTATCGAGTTTTCCGAAACAGACAAGAGTGTCGTGAAGTTTAAGCTTTGTGGAAGCACCCGGGTTTATTATATGCTCCTGGTCCCTTTCGATTGACAGCACCAGGATATCGTGTGAGCGCAGTTTTGAACCTGAAAGGGTAAGGCCTGTCAGCGGGTTCTCTTTCGTAAGCTGTATCTGTGATATACCGTAGCCTTTGGCATTCAAGAGAAGCTCCTCAAACCTTGCTTTTTGAAGCAGTTTTTTATCAATCATTTGTTCCTGTATCTTGCTTGTCAGAAGCCGTGAAAATCTGCTGGAATGGAATATCTTATATATCAGAAACAGAAGCAGGAGTATTACGCCCAGATTAACATACTGGACGAGAAAGTCAGGGATAAATTTTCTAAGAACAGGCACTATGGGCACAACCGGATTAGTGGCATTTATAGTAGTTACAAGCGTCGCGATAAGGGTTACAAAACCCGCGCTTCCGAGTATCATCAGCACGGAGGCTATCTTTCTCCGGTCCTTGTGCGCCGCGACGAGTTCGGCTTCTCTTGTGGTGAACCCCGTGCCGGTGAAGGCTGATACAGACTGAAAATTCGCCTGTTCGGGGTTTAAGCCCGTAAGCTCAAATGCCGCGGCACCAATCTTTACGACAAAATAAGCTATAATTACAACAGTTAAAAAAACGAATACGCTCATATCTTCTCCTTAAAATTTTCAAGGAAAAATCCGGTAATCTTTTATTGCTGGTCTGCCCGCGCAAAATCTTTTGACCATATGCCTAAACCTTCGGCCTTCGCCTCTTCTTCAGCCGAAAGCAGTTGTTTTTTGTACTTTTTATTGCGCGGGGTAACCATTGCCTTCGCAAAGCCGGCTCTTATTATCTCGGCGTTTACAAGTGTTGCCTCCCGCGTGAATACATAAGCTAAGAGTTCGCCTTTTGAGCTGCGCTCAGTCTTATCGAATTCAAGCCTGATGTCATTTTCCAAAACAAGCTTTTCGTTAAGTGATTTTGCAGGCTTTTGTATGGATAAAATATCGGGAATATATACACCGATATATCTTACAGACTCGTTATTTGTGAGCTTAATCGAATTGCCTGATATGACTTTCTTTAATTTTATCGGAATAATCCTGCCGGAAGGAAAATTTACAACAGCCCCCATGCCGTCTACCTCAGAGGAGTCAACATATACCTTACTGCCCGCGCATCCGCACATTATAACAGAAAGAAAAACATATAAAATCAATCTCATAAACCAGCCCGCATCCATTGTAATTAGAGATACAGTAAAGGGGTTGTCTTCAGACAACCCCTTTTGCCGCAAACTATACAATTATCAATATGATGCTTTATGAATTATTTAGCGCATGTATCCGGAATCTCAACCATTGAAGGCTTTACAACCTCTTCCTGGCCCGCCTTATGCAAAGTGGCTACATCAGCCGCGCCGGAAACCGTCCTCGCGAAAGCGTTCGCAACGCCCTTGAGCAGGCCTACGGTAATACCGAGAAAAGGATTATCAGAATCTTTTGTAACCGCCGCGACAGCCTTTGGTATCTCTGTCCAGCCCAGAGCGATATTGCCTGTTGATGTCTGCAGTTTATCCTTGTCGTTATCCGCGGCCAAAGCCCCGAATGACAGCATGCTTACCGTTAAACACGCTGTCAAAGAAAAAATAAATAATTTCTTCACTTAATTCACCTCCTTATCTTTTAAGTATATTAACATATACAAAAAACCTGCGCAAGAAAAAAGTGAATTTATATCTATTTTTGCGGCAGGCTGTTTACTGCCGATATCCTCTCCTGTGCCGGAGGGTGGTTATAAAATAACGCCTTTGAAAGAGTCCCCGGTGAAGGATCGGAGAGGTTCTGGGCAGAAAGCTTTTCAAGAAGCCCCGCAAATACACGGGGCTTTCTTGTTGTTAAAACAGCGTCTCTGTCAGCCTGAGACTCGTAAATTCTGGATATCAGATTAAGCACCGGAAGGCTTAATATATTATAGGCTAAAAAAGATATCGCGATTAGGGGAAAGGCTTTTACGTCGAAAACCGAGGAAATTGCACTATGCAGAATACAGGCCTCCAAGATAAATTTAATTATCAGAAAGTTTAAGGTCAAAAATGCAAAATTCCAGATACTCAGCTTCCAGAAGTGGTGGCGCTTATGGTGCGATAGTTCATGCGCGAGAGCTGCCTCAATCTCTTCGGGTGTGTACTTTTCTATAAGGGTATCGGATAGTAAAATTTTTTTGGTTGTTCCCAGGCCGCAAATAGCCGCGTTTGCTTTCGCTGTCTTTGCCCCAAGACCTATATTATATACATCTAGCACCTTTATGCCCATACTGTCTGCGAGCAGGATAAGCCTGTTTTTAAGTGCCGCGTCATCTATTTTAGTGAGTTTATAAAAAAGCGGTATTATAATCTGCGGGAAGAACCGGGCAAGAAATATATTTATCAGAAAATACGTTACAGGCGCGTATATCCACCAGTACTGGCGCGATGCCCTGAGAAAAAAGTACAAGACAAGAACCATTATAGCGTAAAGGATGCCGGAAAAGACGCTCTTCTTGAAATAATCCTTTAGCCAGGAATTGAAAGATTGCCTTAAAAGGCCAAAGGCGCGTTCTGCTTTAAAAGAGGACGCGTAATCCAGGGGAAACAGAATAACCTGCAGTAATGAGCCGATAATAAACAGGTATATTAGAATGCTGACAAAATAAGATGATGAAACACCCGATGCGATACTTTCCATTACAGCCGAAGCGCTGCTTAACCATAGGCCCGCAAAGAATACCAGCGACACAAACCATTCGGCAATGGTAATCTTATGTTTTATTGCTGAATAAGCTTTTGCTCTTTCAATCTTACTGTTCAAACAGCAATGTCCTTTGTCTTGGCTTCCTATTCTATGCCTAACCTCTTAAGCGACAATTCGTTCTTTCGCCAGTTTCGCAGTACCTTAACCCATAGCTGCAGGTACACTTTGCTCTTAAGCAGCTTCTCAAGCTCTATCCTGCTTAAAGTAGCTATCTCTTTCGTGAGAGAGCCTTTCCCTCCTACTATTATACCTTTTTGTGAGTCACGTTCAACATATATATAAGCGCTTATATCAAGTATCTCTTTTTTCTCGCGTTTGGATATATTATCAACGACAACCGCTATGGAATGGGGGACTTCTTCCCGCGTAAGCTGCAGGGCCTTTTCCCTGATAATCTCAGATACAAAAAAATCCACAGGCTGGTCAGTAAGCTGGTCTTTTGGATAACAGTCTTCTCCTTCCGGCAGCGAATTCAATATCTTCTCCATTAAAATACCGGTATTTTCAGCTGACGCGGCGCAAATCGGGATAAAATCATCAAACTCATACTCATTACGCAGCCTATCTATTACAGGCAAAAGCCTGGACTTTCTCACAATATCGATCTTATTAAGAACAGCTATCGTTCTTTTTTCAGCCTGCTTCAGCTTGTCAATTATCAGAAAATCTTCATTTGATAAGCCTGAGGCCATGTCGATTACAAAGAGCAGTAAATCAGCTCCCAGAATGGTATCAGACGCCTTGTTCACCATGAGCCTGCCTAATAGACGGCGCGGCCTGTGTATGCCCGGGGTATCAACAAATATCGCCTGAGCAGCCTCACTGGTCAAAATCCCCCTTATATTGCTCCTGGTAGTCTCCGGCTTGTTCGATACAATGGCTACTTTTTCGCCTACAAGGGTATTCAGCAGAGTTGACTTACCGGCATTGGGCTTTCCTATTATAGCCACAAAACCCGATCTATGCGTTTTGGCCATTTTACCGGTAAATCCTCATTTAAGCCTGTAAACCAGGTCATTGCCTCTGACTCTTTTTTTTGCTGCGAATCCGACCTCATCGGACCTCTTCGCGGTCTCTACGTATTTGCCGTCTATCTGCATAGACTCTAACTTCTGCTTGAAATCAGTCGTATGGCCCTGTATATGTATGGTATCCCCTGTCGAAAGAGGCCTCTTAAGCTTGATGACACCTGCTTTGCACCGCCCGAAATAATGAGTAACAACACCTATCTCCTCGCCATCGGGCTTAGCCTTTGAAACCGCTTTATTCGGCTTCTTCCTTTTTAAAAAGCTAAATATCATAGCGCACCTCCTTATCTTATCTTTATAATACCACGGGATTGCATTAAAACAAGAGAAGCCTTTACCCCCAGCATATATTTTTATAATCACACCCGCCGCACTTTTTTACGGCTTTATCATACTCGGGAAGTTTTGCAAAATCCAGGCCCTTAATGGACTTCCATGAGTCTTGTATTACTGACTCGAGTTCATCAACCTTGTCATCACTGATATGCAATATCTTATTGATAAATTCCCCTTTCTTAAGGCCGTGCTTCGCGGAACCGGCTCTTATCGGCTCGACAAAAACCAGCATGCCTTCACCTACCTTATATCCTGCGCTTGAAGCCTTATCCCTGTCAAAAAGAAGTTTGTAGGCTACAAGCTGCCTCAGGTACCCGTCACATTCGCTGTGGCTGAGCTCCTGGGGGCCTGCCAGGATGGTTTTTATATGCTCGTCAGGCTTACCTGTCTTGTAATCCACGACACGCACAAGTGATTTTGCCTTATCGGCAAGTTCTGTCTTATCATACTTACCGGTAAAAACGAGGTCATCACTTATCATCACAGCGAGCTTCTTTTCTAGTCCAAGAGGCTTAACCGGAGAAATTGATGCTTTATCATACCAGAGCTTGAGCGTATTAACCTGCCTTTTGCATAAAAGCTGTATGGACTTCTCTACGCCCTGGTAATCGAGCTCTTTTAAGAAAGAGGATTTAAAAAAGTCAAAATCGGGAAATAGGTCTTGCTCCATGAAATGCCTGTACGCATCTTCCAGCGCCTTATGGACACAGTTGCCGAAAGTAAGACCCAGCTTTTTTTTGGAAGGCAGCCTCAAAACATCTGTATACAAAAACTTCCGTTTGCAGTTTATGTAATTATTCAGGCTGGTGGGATTTAACGTAAGGTTTGAGACAAGGTCGCTTAAGACAGCTTCGGTACCTATAAAAGGATCTTCATTATGCGTAAGAGCAAGAGCTTTTTTTAGTATAGACTCTTCTTGCGCTGGCTCTCCTTCTCCGGATTTGTCTAATCCGGCTGATGGAACGTATGCGCTGCTTACCGTGTTGACTTGAGGAGTCGCGGTGTATATAAGGTTTGCCCGGGCGCGTGTTGAGGCTACATAAAAGAGCCTTGTCTCATCATAAAGGTTAAGCTGTTTTACCTTACTCTTGCTGTCTACCCTCTCTTTTGCCTTGAATATTTCAGGAGGAAGAGGTATCAGCTCAGCCCTGGGCTTGACAGGCCAGTTTTTATCCTGCAGGCAGAATGGGATAATAACGGAATGAAACTCAAGCCCCTTCGACCCGTGTGCAGTGAATACCCTGACACCATCCTGGCTCATTGTAACAAGCTCACCCCGCATCGGCATGGCATGCTCTTCCTTAATACGTATCTCATCTACAAAATCATTCAGCCTCATGGCAGGGCTGTTAACATCTGACTCCTTTATCATATTTACAAATGAAGTAAGCGCCCTCAAATCACGCACTCTCAGCAGGTCTTTATCCGCGTATTCTTTTAAAATATACCTGTATATCCCGGCGTCATCAATATATTGCAGGAGAACAGCGTGTACAGGGCGGGTATTTATATCAATGAGCAGCCTCTTTATCGCCCATGCCGCTTTTGTTATAGCAAGCGGTTTTTCAAAATTCAATTTTCTGCATACAGGCAGGTTCCCGGCATATTCTTTATCAGGGGCCAGCTTGATGTTACTGAAATCAAAACTTGATATAAACTCCTGCAAGAGAGTTACCCCTGAAGGCTTTTTCGTATCTTTTGACAAGATTCTGTTTTTCTGAAAATACCTGATAAACTCAAGTATATCCTTAAGCGGTATTTCAAAATAGTCGCTTACGAGCACCCTGTATAGCAGGCTGTCTTTTTCTGACAATAAATGGATGTTCCTTGTATCCGCGAGCGCTATAACATCAAGCATCTGCCTTACCCTCTTTTCGGGAGCGATATCCTCTTTTCCGTCTGTTGCATATGGTATGCCTGCCCTTAAAAAGGTGTCAATTATCTTCAGTATATCTTTGCGCTTGCGCACCAGGACCGCTATGTTGTTATACGGGCGCCCTTTCTCTTCTTCGGGCATTTCCCGTGAAGCCTCTATCTCCTGTTTTAACTCCAATACCTTATCCGCGATGAATATAAGCTCTTCTGCCTCAGTGGTAAATTCTCTGAAGATTATTCTCTTTTTACGGAAATCCCTGTTAGGTATGAGATTCTTGGCTGACATCCTCTCTGAAGAAGGAAGCGCGCTTATTATCTCGTCTGAGGCGGTAATGATATTCTTTGTCGAACGGTAATTATTCTCCAATGAGACGGTCTTTAAGCGCGGGAAACGCTCTTTTAGCAGCCTGAAATTTCCCAGAGACGCCCCCTGAAAGCGGTATATGGACTGATCGTCATCACCAACACAGCATAGGTTGGAATTGTTCTTATCCTGCAGCGCAAAAAGCATATCAAGCTGAGCGCCGTTTGTGTCCTGAAACTCATCAACCATTACATACGTGTATTGCCCGCGCAAGGTGGTCTTAAGCTCT
>CAZBMI010000055.1:0-7644 GCA_964492885.1 uncultured Planctomycetia bacterium
AAACAGCGCCCTTTTTTGCTGCAGGCAGGCCTGCCAGTCTCCTTGCGGTCTTTTTATTATTAATATCATCATTTGGATTATCCTTAGGAGTCTCCATTACAAACGGCAGGTTCTTAAGTCTCTTATGATTTAATATCCTCTTTATGCCGTCTCTTCCTATAGTGCCTTTTCCGATATGCTCGTGCCTGTCAACCTTTGAGCCTATAGGTTTTTTAGCGTCATTTAAGTGTATTGCCTTAAGATATTTTAATCCGACTATCCTGTCAAACTCTTTTACGGTATTGTCAAGGCCTTTTTTAGTCTTGACATCATATCCTGCCGCGTACAAATGGCATGTGTCCCAGCAGACAGCTACCCTCTTACTCTTAACTCTATCCAATACATACCTTAAGTGCTCAAATTTATCCCCCAAAGACGTACCCTGGCCCGCGCATGTCTCAAGAAGCACTGTTGTCCTGGGCGCGGACTTTTTAATTACAATCTTAAGGCCTTCGCAGAATCGTTTAAGGCCGGCCTCTTCTCCCGAACTTCTATGAGCGCCTAAATGCGTGATAAAATATTCTGCGCCAAGCCGGTCTGTCCTCCTGATGTCCTCAATATAAGAATCTATCGATATCTTCCAGAGTCTTTCATCAGGCGTGGCAAGATTTATAAGGTATGGTATGTGTACTAAAACAGGGTATATATCATGTTTTTTGCGTTTCTTCCTGAAATCACTGACCTCTTCTTTATTAAAAGGTTTTATCTTCCATCCCCTGGGGTTTCTGGAAAATATCTGGATAGTCTCGCAGCTTAAGGCAGCAGCCCTGTCTATTGACTCGTCTATACTGCCTGCTATTGATACGTGGACGCCTATTCTTGGTTTATTGTTCATTGTTGACAATACAAGATTATAATGCTATAATTCTCGTTACACTTTCACAATATGGGGCTGTAGCTCAGCTGGAAGAGCACTTGCATGGCATGCAAGGGGTCAGGGGTTCAAACCCCCTCAGCTCCACCATGTACCACTCGCTTCGCTCGGGTACATGGCAGGCCATACAATTTAAAAAAATAGTCAAACCATGTTCCCGATTTAAGTATGTGTAAGTATATGATATAAGGCATAAAAAGTCAAGAAATAAGAGCTTGATTTAGGAAAATTTTGCCCTTTTTTGACGTAACTTGCTTATATTAAATATGTTAAGGCAAATATACGGCAAATATTGTAATATTTACACGTTGTTATATTAAATAAGAAAGCCGAGGTGGCGGAATTGGCAGACGCGTCGGTCTCAAAAACCGGTGGCCGCAAGGCCATGTGGGTTCGATTCCCACCCTCGGCACCATGTACCACTCGCTTCGCTCGGGTACATGGCAGGCCAATAGTGGGAGAGAATCCAAAAAGGGGTTTTAGGGGAAAAGATTGTTTTCCCCTATCGGCGCAGTAAGCTACACTGCGGAAGGAATAGGAACAGCGCAAGCGTTAAGGAAAAACCATCAGGGTTTTTTCTTAAGGAGCGAAAGCGACGGGTTCCATTCCCACCCTCGGCACCAGTATAAGGGGAATAACATGAAAAAAAAAGTTGTAGGCCTTGTAGGAGCTCTTGAGATAGAGTTAAAAGGTACAGATGATATACTTGTAATGGAACTTGCAGGTCAGATAGACAGCTATACAGCTGAAGAGATTAAGAAGATTATAGATACTCATATGCTAAATGGCAAATCCAAGATTATAGTTGATCTAAGCAGTATAGATTACTTGGACAGCGCTGGTTTAAGCTCATTAATCAACGCAAAGACAAAGCTTGCGAAAATATCAGGCGATTTGAGGCTTGTGGGTTTAAAAGGCAAGGCAAAAGAGGTTTTTGACCTCGCGGGCTTTACAGTGCTTTTTAATAATTTCGAGACCTGCGAAAAGGCGCTTGAAGGGTTTTAACTAGAATTTTAAACAGGCGCCTGCCATCACCTGTCTGCCCGGAAGAGTATTACCCCTTATATCCCAGTATACTGTATTAAACCAGTTATCCACTGTCAGAAACAGACTGGTGTGCTTATTCAATTCGTAATTGAAGGTTGACCCCGCCAGAATATAACTGCTGTAGGATTTCCTGTTCTTGTACAAAAACCTTATACTCTGCTTTCCGAAAGGGAGCATTATATCAGCCTGAGAATATATCTTATGGTCAGGATGGTTTAACGCGTATTTAGATATATACTCCTCTCCTTTTCTGATATCAGAATCGATATAAGAGTAACTGCCTGTTATTTCAAGCCATCTACAGGCATTGATACCTGCTTTCACTTCAACCCCTTCTGTTTTTACCTTCGTAATATTCTCTGCCCTGTAAAAAGATGAAGTCCGGTCATTCTTTACCCAGTCTATCAGGTCATAAGAGTCTCTCCTGAACAGAGTGCAGGATACCTTAATCTTTCCGGCCTCGCCTAAAATAATGTCAGCGCCTGCTTCGTAATTACGGGCTTTTTCAGGAGACAGGTCCTTATTACCCTTATTTGAGGGGCTGTTATAAAAAAGTTCTGTATAATTAGGCTGCCTTGCTGATTTCGCGGCTTGCGCTGTTAATTTTACATATCGCGAGAGCCTTAAGAATATCCCTGCCTGCGGAAGAAACTCACTGTGGTATTGCGAATAGTCATCAAGGCGCACAGAGCTGTCAAATCCAAATATCTCATTATTGTAATTTTTCCACGAGATATAATATGAGTTTCTCCTCCTTGAATCCTTACCAAGCCTTGTGCTCTTTATGCCTTCTTCATTTATATCAACACCTGCTATGACAGAACCGAATCCTCCCAATCCTGCCTCTGCCTCTGTCTGCATACCCTTTGTAATTGTCCTATGATGGTTAAGGTAGTAATCAGGCCTTGCGATATCCAGCATATATTTATCATGATGCCTCCTGTAATATAGGTTAGGGCTTATCCTGAAGCCATTAATCTTTATATCTGTAGTCCAGTTTGTAAAAAATGTATCAGTCCACTCTTTTGAGTTATACGGCCCGTAAAAATTAGCGGCGCCAAATTCCTTTTCTCCGTATCCTGTAAAAAGACAGCTTGATATCATATCCGTAGGCTCGAAAAGCACTGAAGATGAAGCGGAAAACTCTTTAAAATCAGTGTCAAACCTCCATCCGTCTGATGATGTTTCTTCTGCCGCGAAGTTTATTCCTGCATCAGGTGTTTTATAACCGGTATATACAGAGGCCTTGTTTGTAGAATCCGTTCCATAGGAAAAAGAGGCCTGGCTTTCTGTCCTGGCAGGCCTCTTTGTCTGTATGTTTACAGCGCCCCCTATGGCTGACTGCGCCCATGACTCTGTCGAGGAAGCCCTGGATACCTCTATCTTTTTTATGGCGGTTTCAGGAAACGCGAGGTCAAGGTTATGATGAGCTGTCTGCGGGTCATTTAGCATAATACTATTTACCGCGATTGTTGCCTGTTCGGGAGTAGAACCCCTTATGCTCAAATCAGACTGTATGCCCGATATACCTCTTCGCGCGAGATCTGAACCTGCCGCGCCTTCAAGTAAGCTCTCAAAAGACAGATGCGGCTCCTCGTCCGGCCTGATAATGGCTGTGTCCTTTGTCAGACTTGTCTTATCCATGTCCTGTTTATCGAGGGTAATAGTGATAGGCTCAAGCTCTACATCCAGGGCCAAAAGAGACCCTGTTTCGCAGGCAAGAGATGCAATAATCAAAAACAGGCAGACGCGTAAAATCTCTAAAGATATGGGAAAAGTTTTCATTGCAGGGTATTGTAATGCGGGAGAGGATATATTGTCAACTAAAAATTATAATATAGTTGACAAAGAATCAGGTTATCTTAAGCACCATAATGGTTATATCGTCGTGCTGCGGCGCCTTCTGGCGGAACTGTATTAGCTCGTTGTAGATATTATCGGTTATCTGCTTAGCTGATTTTTCCTTGTATTTCGAAACCATCTCCATAAGCCTTGTCTCGCCAAATTCCTCTTTCTTCATGTTTCGCGCCTCTGTTACTCCGTCGGAATACAGGACAAAGACATCACCGGGTTTTACCTGAACTTCTCTCTTATGAAACTCGACCCCGTCCATTATGCCGAGTGCCATGCCGCCTGTAGCCGTTATAAGCGAGGCGCCTTTATCTTTTCCCGCGTAGACTATGGGAAGATGCCCCGCGTCCACAACAGAAAGCCGCATAGATTTGGTATCTACAACCATATATGTAAGAGTGACAAAAAGCCCGGAAGTCGACTCTGTCGACATCTGGTTATTTAACACGGTAACAACCTTTAAGGGGTCTGATTCTGTCTTGGAATGGAACCTGAAGTTACTCACTGTCATTGCCATAAACAGCGCCGCGGGCACTCCTTTACCGGATACATCTCCTACCATTATACCGAGGCTTTCATCCTCATTCTCCACAAAATCATATAAGTCCCCTCCTACTGATTTCGCTGCCTCCATCTTGACAGCTATATCAAGATGCTCTTTTTGAGGAGGTGTCTGCTTTAAGAAGCTCTGCTGTATCCTCTGCGCGATATCAAGGTCTCTCTGCATAAGCAGCCTTTTATTCTGCTCTGTCATGTACTGTTGAAACGTACAGAATATATAGACGCCTGATATAAGAAGTAAAGGATAAAACAAGTCTATCCATATGTTGAAAAAGGCAAATAGCGCAAACGCCGCTGTTATAAACCCCAGGAATATACTCAATGCGGCCAATATCTCAAAAGCGGGCTTTAGTTTTGTTACTGCAAGCGCTATAAGCGCTGAGAGAAGAAGCAGTATTGTGAGGTTTACAACAGGGTCTGCCCTTGTGATAAAACTCCTCTTAATAATAGTATTCATCAGGTTAGCGTGTAGGCCCACCATAGGATAGCGCTGCTGCAAGGGTATGGGGTTTAAATCATGCGTTGCGATTGCCGTAAGACCTACCAGGCATATCTTGCCCTTAAGCTCGTCAAGGTCCACAACAGGGGTCTTTCCCTGTGCCGCGTCCCTGTAGGAGGTAAGGATATCTATAAAAGAGTAGTGCCTGAATGCCTGGCCCCACATACCCGCGTAATTTATGAGCATGCGGCCGTAATCATCTATAGGGATTCTAAAGCCCGGTTTTAACTGCACATACGCGCCCTGACTTACAATAATATCTTTTACATCTACGCCGAGCGAGTCACACAAAGCCAGGAATGATATCTGGGGTATGACCTTTTTCCGGTAATCTATAAAAAGAGGCGACCTTCTTCTCTTGCCGTCTATATCTATTGTAGCGTTTATATGGCCTATGCCGCGGGCGATACCTGAAAGCCCGGGCATCGGTTCTGATTCAATCTCGGTCGCGACCGGGAATATGGTCGTCTGCCTCTTTTCCGAAAGCCTGAGAGCCTCCGGAATATAAACCTTTCCGCTATTTTTAACTGACTCCATAAAAACAGCGTCTGACTCAGGATTGCTTTCTGTGCTGAAGAGTATATCGAATACAACAGACTCTGCCCGGCATGCCGTCAATACATCTATAAGGGCCGCGTGATACTTTCTGTCTATGGGCCACTGGCCTATCTTTTCAAGTGTATCTTCAGCTATCTCTATGATAACAATCTTATCCGTTATATTTTGAGAAGGGCGTAATTTAAAACGCAAATCCAGTGTGGCGAGCTCGAATGTTTCGAAAATCCTGAAGTAGGAGGCGAATATCACAAGAAGCGGTATTATTACAGCTATCGCCGTTCGTAAGAACTTCTTGGGTAACTTTATTTTTGGCATTTAGAAGAAATAGCTTATTCCCGCGGTGGTCACGCTGCCGGAATATTCCTGTATAGGATTATTTGAATAGTTCTGCCTGTATGTGTAGTTGGCGCTGATATAGAATGAGGGTATGATTTCATAGTTTACGCCCGCGCCCAATCTCATAAGGTGGTCATGTTCTTTTTTCTCAGGGTCATCGATTGTTTTGCGGGATTTAAAATCCTTATACTGGTAACCTCCGTTTAAAAGAAGGGATAACTTTTTTGTAACAGCATAGGCCGTATAGAGGCTTACTCTTTCCGATTGGTAATCATAGTAATCCATGTAGCCGTCGTTAGATTCATTGAAATAATAGGTGTTCTTCAGTTTCAAAAAAAGCTTGCCCATGTATACAGCAGCCTCTGCCGATATATTGTTGCGGTGGTCTTCCCTGGTGATATCAATCTTATTGTTAGTCCCGTCTCTTATATCACGGTGTTTGTAATCATAAAAATAGTACTGGTATTTCGCGCCTACATACGCATTCTTGTTTACATAATACCTTACACCCGCAAAAGGCCCGTCCGCAGTAAAATCAGCGTCTTTATTCTTAAAATAATCGATAAAATCTACATCATAACCCGCCTCTATCCGCAGCTGTTTATGGGGATAGTATTCAAAAGAAGCCGATATATCATTATCCATCATGCTGAGAGTGGTAAATTCATGATAAGTTATGCTCGTAAAATCATACCTCGCCTTTATATCCACTTTGTCCGTAAGCCTGTACCTTAGCGTAATATCAGCCATTGCCTGGTCAAATGTATCGCCTTTTCTTGAGGGGTCTAAGAATACATTATTATCATAGCCCTCCAATACCCCCGCGTAAACATGATGGGAAAACCTCTTTTTAAGGCTGTACGCGTCATTTGAAGAGGTCTCTATATCAACAGTCTCGTAATCCTTGCTCTCCTCTGTCGCTTTCTGCTCATCCGCGAATACAGGCAACGGTATAATCGCCATTGCGAAAACCAGCGGAATTATAATAAACATCTTTAAATTATTCATACTAATATTCCTTACAAGATAATTAGTCCTCTAGCGTACAACTTTATAGTGATGGGTGTCTTCGTTATCCGCAGGCGGTGGCGGCGGCTCCCAGTCATCTCTTCTCTCGTGTTCGCGCTCCTCGTATATATTCTCTTTTCCCTCAAAAAACCTATCCTCTGCCCTCTCCTGAATCCTCTGTATCTCCTGCAGCGCTGCCGCGGCGCCCCTTGAGCCTTCCGCGCGCTTTGACCTTAACCAGTCCAGATGCTCACGCAGGTTCTCTCTGAATGACTGCCAGTTCTCCCTGTCAAATGACGTAAGAGCAAGCAGCTCACCCGGCATCTCAAACCTTCCGATAACGCGCTTATACCCGTTATCTATTATTACTATCTCCGCCATGGGAGTGCCGTCCTTGTTTATGCCTTTGACATACGCTTTATCCTCAAAACAGCAGACAGTGGTATCACTGCCATTGGTTCCAACAGACATTCCGCTTCCGGCGACACCCGCGACAGCTGTCGGAGTACGCACCTCAAACGAAGAACCTGACGGTAAAGACTCGACAAGCGCGAATATCTTGCCTTCGGGCATCGACAGTTCCTGCTTGCCGGAGTCCTCGATGACTACCTGGGTATTCTGCTGAAGCTTTATTATGTTCTTAAGGGTCGAATCAAGAGCTATCTCAGCCTCTGCCGCGGCAAAAGCCTTTACCTTGTCCTTATCGTTTAGTATCATACCCTTTTTGGCTAATGTCCAAAAATCCTCGCCCTGCCTCTGCACCTTTACAAGGCCTTTTAAATAAGCTATCTTTACCTGGCTTTGCGCGAACGCGGGAATAGTTACAAGCAGAGATATTACCGCGAACAAAATTAATAATACTGTAAAACGC
>CAZBMI010000056.1:0-7506 GCA_964492885.1 uncultured Planctomycetia bacterium
CCTAAAAAGGTATGTACCTGCGCACCCACCCAAATCCAGAGATATCTGGCAAAAATTTCAGGCCCCCTTCTTGACAGGATAGATATACACGTCGAGATTCAGCCTATTAAATATGAAGAGATATCGCAGAAAATCGGCCAGAACAGTTCTGCTGAAATGAGAAAAAGGATAAAAGCCGCCAGGGAAAAACAGAAAACCCGCTATAAAAAACAGGCATACAAAGATAATGCTGACTTACCGCACAGCCGCATAAATGATTACTGCCGGCTTACGGAAGGCGCCTCAACACTTCTGAGAAAAGCTATCTCAGAACTGTTTATAAGCGCCAGGGCTTATGATAAGATATTGAAGATATCAAGAACAATCGCCGATATAGACAACAAGCAGGTAATTGACATCGAACAGGTATCTGAGGCCATAAGTTACCGATGTCTCGACACAAAAGCCTGGCTGTAAGGAACAAGAAAGATAGTCTGTTATGTTCGTTTTACAGCCTCTATAAGAATACTTTTTGGCCGGAAAAAGAAACGATAAGGCAGCAGGAGGGTATTTATAAATCTGTCTATCAGACAGAATCGCGTAATAAACCTGGCCAGTGTTATCTTGAAGCCTTTTTGCCGGCCCCTTACTTTTTTTCGCGCGATATAATCTTTTAAAAATGAGAGGAACGTGATTCTAATATTATCAAAACCGCCTGCCTTCAAAGCATCTTTCCACTCAGGCAGTGTATAGTAGTGGTCGTTATAGCCAAAATCTTCATCATGCTGCTGAGGCTTCTCCAGTATACCTATAAAACACTCATTTAACAGTATAATCCTGCCGTTTTTTTTCAATAACCTGTACAGTTCTTTAAAAGTCTTTTTAAGGTCTGAGCTATGGTGTATAGTAGCAGCGGCGAATATTAAGTCAAAAGTCTTATCTTTAAAAGGGAGATTATTCATATCAGCGTAGAACCTTTCAAAAAACAATCCCCTTTCCAGGTATATATCGGCTACTTTGAGATAGTCTGTAATATCTATCGCGCTCACGCGGCAGCCTCTTTCTGCGAATTCTCTCGATGCCCAGCAGAAACCCGCGCCAAGCTCTAATACCTTGGTGCCCTTTTCCAGCGGCCAGGTCTCTACAAGAGAAAAAAAGCGGTGTGCCCCTTCGGCAAAATTCTGAAATGACCCTCCCGCCTTAAAAAAATAACTTCCGTCACCCCGGGGAAGAGACGCAAATACCTTTTCGAATCTCCTTATATTCTCCGGGGTTACGCAAAAGGATTCACCCGCATCTGTTTTTATCCTCGCCTCTTCAAGGGCCGCCTTCCTCTCTTTTTTGATTTCAGGAGAAGGACCTGGCAGGAAATCCGCTATACCGTCATCAAGTGAAAAGCAATGACCGCAGGCCTTGCACTTTATAGCGCCTCGCCTGTATTCTTCGTGCCGGCCTATGGGGGAATTTACATCAAAGAGGGATTTTTTGCAAAGAGGGCATTGAAGGTCTTTCAGGGTATCGGGTTTCATGCGCTAACCTCTCTTTTTCGGCACGCGGTATGTATCTTCATCCCCGCTTTCTTTTCTTTTCTGCTTCCATGTATCGTATATCATAATCAGCGCTTTTGTGCTGGCCGTGTTCATAACCCATTTAAAACCGAATATTAACGCCGCGATTAAAAATTGCATAAAATAGACTTTTACAATAAAGGAGAGCGCGAAAAATATGCCCGCTATTATAAGGTATTTATTCCGTTTAAGCGGCCCCTGACTTGAACCGTCCTTTGGATACCTTTTCGGAATTGAGCGCGCCCTGTTTAACGTCCTTGCCTTAATATTCTCTTTATTGCGGCTGTCAGAAAATATTACCGCAGCGCATGCGGCGGTCTTTTCAAAACATTTATCGCACCTTGCCACATGAGAGGCGATATGTTCGTTCTCTTTTTTTGAGGGGATATTACCTGAGACATAATCGGCAAGAACAATATCATCAGGACATGGCTCCGCAGGCATATCTGCATTCTCCAGCTCGCTATCGCGTGAAAACTGTTTTAATGGTGAATTAAACCTGCTATTTAACATCATAACCTTTTTCCCTGAGTCGTTTCTTGAGAAATTTCTTAACTCTATGTATTATTGTAGATACCGTATTAACCGGCATATCCATAACAAGAGCTATCTCGCGGTGTTTTAAATCATATAAAAGGTCCAGCGTAATTATGCGTTCTTCCTTTAACGTAAGGGTTTTTATAAGGTCTGCTATCGAGCTGCTTATCTGCTTATTATAAGCTTCGGACCGCGGGGAAGGCTGTTGTGTTGTTATAAATTTATAATATTCACTGCAGGCAGCGCGGGGCTTCTGCCTTGATCTGTTCTTTAAAAAATCTATGGTTATATTCTGCGCTATGATTACCAGGTACGCGGGCACTGAACGCGGGCTTACTATTCTGCTGAGAGCATTTGTGCGCCATATATGCGCGAATGTCTGTTGGAATATATCATTTATATCGTCATTGTTTACGCGGGGCAGGTATCTAACCGCCTTGTGCCTTATCGCTCTTTGCACGAGGCTTGAGAAACGCTTAACAAGGCAGTCCCAGGCCTTCTCGTTGCCTTCTGAGCATAAGCTAATGAACTCTTCATCGATTTCAATATTCTCGTCAAACATCAACGGAAAACCTGACACGCAAAAGTTGATTTACAAAGCAACCTATTCAGTTAATAGGTTATTCTTCTTGAGCGTGTTTTCGAGGTCAAGAACAGCCTTTTTAAACTGTGAAAACAATTCAACATTAAGAGAAAGCCCTTTTGCCGTAGGAACTTTTCCCCCTGCTTCCTTTGAGTCGACCCATACGCGCAGGTCAATAAGGTCAAAGCCTTTATATTCCTTTACGCCTATTCTTATCTCCTCGAATTTATTCTTATTAAATGTCGCGACTGTCTCATTCATATAATTACACCTCCTTATCGTTTCTATGCAAGTTATCCATCTCCGCGTTATTATCAAAAAACTCAGCTAAAAGGTCTTTGTCTTTCGGGTTTAATTTTAAAAATTTGATTCCGGCGCTAAAAAGCCTGTCTGAATCCTGAGATAATCTCTTTACCTCGTTTATCCAGACAATCTCACCCTTTACGAGAATAGTCCTTTTATCCGGTATATGTATCTCCAGGTTAAGCTGCCTGCCTTCGGGCATTATCTCCGGAACCTGAAGGCAAATACCTTCGCCTGAAATGTCTTTACTGAAAGAGTGGTATCTGTCTCCGGGAGATTCCGATATACTGCAATCAACCGCGAGTTTCTTTTTAAAACGCCTGAATTTACGCCTCTCTTTTAAGGTGTCCCAGTAACTCTCCAGCCTGGCCGGAACATACGCTAAATTCCTTGTCCTGTGTCTCCATAGTAATACAGCAACTACGCTTAACACAAAAACCGTTAATACAGAAGAGATTAAACCTCGCATGTTATACCGGGCCTATATGTCAGTCATTCTTTTTCTTTATAACCTGTAAGGGCATTGCCTGTAAATATAAGGCTCTGGCTCCTGGTTAACATATCATTTTCAATTTCAAGGATCGGATACCTGTTATCATATACCCATTCTTCACGCACCAGGCCTACATCATCCACCCCGATCTGGCGTATGTAGTCCGGCTCTCCCCATTTGTCCATTACCATGTCCTTGCTCTCACCCAGGTGAAGCGGAGAAGCCCCGTTCCATGGCGGCATAAGCCTTTCCGGAGACGGCGCCTCTATGCCTGCGCATCCTGTTAAAAATAATGCGGCAATACATAATGTAAGTATATATTTCATAATAATACTCCTTTATATATAAAACTTATTATAATACTATACATATATATTGTCAATCTTAAATATATAAAAAAAGCCCCCGAAAAATCGGGGGCTTTTTTATCAAATGATATCTAAGTTTTACTTAGAAATCAACCTTTACTGCTGATACTATCTGTGAAGCTGTTGAATCAGTCTCTTCAGGATAGTATTTCAACGGCCAGAGCACGCCTGCTGCAACTGTAAACTCTACGTCCTCTGTATAGTCATAGCTTACCTTCGCGTCAAGCTCATGTCCTATCTCGTCATCTCTGCCTGAAACCGGAACTTCATCATACCATAGGTATGTCCATCTTGCGTCAACAGAGATATCTGTCATAGGCTCTATGCCGCCAAAGACAGCTATTGAGTTCTGGTTTGTCATGCCATTGTCATTGCTGCCCATAGTGTTGCCGCTGTTTGCGTAGCTAGTCGCTTTAGTGATATTTCTGAAATCAGAAAGGTAGTTATCAAATTTGCCTCTGTAAAGCGGGTCCCATGCTTTCCATTTTCCTTCATTTGCACTTTCCTCACCTGAAAGCCAGATGTACTCTGCACCAACTACCGGGGTCCATTTTACATCAACAAATGTGTAGTCAGCGCCTATATCAATAGCGCCGGCTTCTCTGTCTTCTGATTTGGCACCGTTGCGATAATTACCGAACTGAATTGCACCCTCTGCCCACAGGTTCATGTTCTCAAAAGGAACCAAACTTCCCCTTAGGCCGACTGTGCTGATTGTGTTAGGTGCTGAATAATCATCGCGGTTTTCTCTGTCATGCTTGTAGATGTAATACGCTTCTGCTTCTGCGTCATACTTTGTGAAATCATAACCAATGTTTCCTACATAAAGATCAACGTCATCGCGGTTACCTGGTGTTGTGGTTGTGGCTGAGTTTACGTTCTCGTTAATCTTCGCGTAGATTAAATCGATTGTCCATGGGTCATAGTCAAGGGTCGCGCGGACAGAATCGAATGCTGTCATGTCGCTTATCTCTTCTATGGTTGTAGGAAGTGAACTCTCAGCATCCCATACCATGGCGCCTGAGTTACCCATTACAAACCCTTTACCAAGCCAGATATTCTGACGACCGATTTTCAATGTTAAAGGAGCATAAAGCATCTCCTTTAATGTTACATATGCCTCATCAAGAAGAATGTCAAAACCGTTATCAGATGTGCTCTGATCCTCAGCATTCCACTCTCTCTCGTTTAAAAGGCGGACATATGTTGAAACATTGTCTGTTAAGTCTGCTTCTACGTTCAAGCCAACCTGATTAAGAAAGAAGTTCTGGTTATCGCCGTCGTTGTTGCGAAGATCGATATCGCTCTGATAGACGTATGCGACCTTGACATCACCAGAAACCTTTATATTCTGTGTCTCAGCGAAAGCCGGAACTGCAAAAGCAACCAGAACAGCTGCTACGCATATTCCTGTTATTATTCTCATTATATATTTCTCCTTTTGTGTTTCTATCTAATTTAATAGGTATTACGCACTCTCGCGTAATACCTTATTGCTTTCTATATTACTCACCATATTTTCGATGATTCTTGACTTCTGTTATGCTTCACCTCCTCTCTTAAGTCATATTCAAACCATCTATGGCGTTTATGGCTTTATACTGCATTTAATGATATCAAATTAATCGTAATATGTCAATGCTAAATATTTAAATTACAAAAAATTATTACTCTTTCTTAATAGTCTTGTAAGTCATTGCCCTGTCGGATTTTGGGGCGACTGTTATCGTTATGCCGGTACTCATGTGTAAAGGCTCAATCACAATTATGCAGTTCTGGTCCTCTCTCTCAAAATTCATTATCCTTCTGCCGTATTCAAGCACGTTCATGAAGCGCCAATTATAAAGCGGCATCTGGTCCTGGTAGAAATTAACAACCCGGCCGGCATCTGCCCTTCCTCTATATTTCAGTATGCCGACACGCAGGACATCATTCTCAAATGTAAATGACTGCGAGCTTATGATATTAAAACCGGAGGGGACAGGAATGTCCTCAAATTTTAAAGCAGCGGATACATTAAGGGCTTTTGCAGGAGCTAAATCATCATCCCTTGAAACAGAGCCGCTTGTAGCGCAGCCCGCGACTGCCATTATTACAAATATCATTAAATAGCTGTATTTAATACTCATAAGTTACCCCCTCTTTCTTAATATAATATATCATAAATAATAAATGCGCAAGCGTCAAGAGAATTGAAAGTTTTTATAAAGTTTCTTAACCAGCAGCCATGAATTGTAATAAGCGGATTTTACATCCATGCCCGAAAGGCCGGCAAGCTTAGCTGTTTTTAAAAACAGCGCCTTGTCAGGGATGTCTTCAGGCAGATGAGAATCAGAGTTAAATACGAGTTTAGCTGAATATCTTTTTGCCATGGAGGCAACGTGCTTATTTGTTTTTGAGTGGCCGTGCCGCGTTGTAATCTCAAGACATATTTTCTTTTTAACGGCAAGCATGGCGTCTTCTCTGGTTATCCTGCCCGGGTGCGCGAGTATATCTACTCCTGCCAGAATAGCAGACCTGTTTGTACCTTTAATAACAGGCTCGACAGGCGACTCTCCGTGAGCAGCTACAATCTTTGCCCCTTTTTTTCTCGCGTGCCTTACAAGTCCGGAGAATTGCTGCAGGGGTATATGCGTTAACTCAACTCCGGGTATAGCTCTTATTTTCCAATACCTGTTCAGCTGAGTGGTAACCTTCTCCAGGGAGTTTATCACAAAATCGATATTAGATGAATCCGCGTGGTCAGTTATAGCGACCGCGGAAAATCCCGCTACTTCATATCGTCTTACTAATTCACTCGGCAATAGGGCCCCGTCGCTTAAAAGGCTGTGAGCATGTAAATCAATTAATATATCATTCATAGTTTTCGCTCTTGTTTTTTTAATTCAACCAATTTCGCGTATGAAAGAATCTGATAAAACCCTCCCAGCAGAGCCATCATAAAACCTGTAAAGCCGTCCCGAAACCCCTGCTTTAAAACAAAAGCTTTTAAAAATCTGTCTATTGTCTTTCTTACGGCGCGGGCAAGAGACATCTTTCTCTTATCGCGAAACCATTTCCTTGCCTCAAAATTAGTCTGGTGATTAAGTTTGCTTACCATATCCGCGAAATTCTTATAAGCTAGGTGTATTATCTCGCCCTTTAAAGTAAGGCGCTCGCCTTCCATAAGAACAGGCGGATGGTACTCTTCCTCGGCGTATTTAAACTCGCTTTTTTTGAAAAGCTTAAGCTTGGCATTAGGATACCAGCCTCCGTGCTTTATCCACTCACTGCCAAGGTAATTGCGGTGCGGAATATTATACCCGTTATAGCTAAAGCCATTATTGAGTAGAGCTATTATTTCTTCTCTCAACTCGGGAGTTGCCCTCTCGTCACTGTCTATGCTCAATATATATTCATTTTTGGCTTTTGAGTACGCGAAGTTTCTCTGGATACCTTCGTTATCCCACTTCCGCTGATGAATATTGTTCGTATACCTGCTAACTACATCAAGCGTATTATCTTTACTGAAATCATCTACTATGACTATGTCGTCACACCATTTTACGCTCTCAAGACAATCTACTATCTTATCAGCGGAATTTCTTGTCATCACTACAGCAGACAACGGATACTTTTTCATCTTTTTCCTGCCTTTATTTCTTATCTTCCCACAACCTGAAGCTTTAATATGCT
>CAZBMI010000057.1:0-7425 GCA_964492885.1 uncultured Planctomycetia bacterium
GGAACCCCTCCACATCAACCTTCCCATGCCCCAGCACCATGTGCAGGTCTTCTGTAGCGTCGTTATCCGAAAGATGAACCTCGCCTATTGAGCCCTGCGGATACGCTTTTAAGATATCTTTCCAATCATCGGCGCCGAAAACAGTGTAATGCGCTAAATCAAAACAAGCCTTAAACGCGGGGCACTCTTTAAGAATGGCCATAACAGCTTTATGGGTATCGTCTACTGAATTCTCTATGTATACTTTTATCCCCCTCTTTTCCGCTTCAGCGCTTACGTCTCTCCAGACGCCCCTTGCGTAATCAAACCAATCGCCAAAACGCCTCTTGTGATAAATAGGGTCATAATGGCTGTGTAATACCATGTCTCTACACTCAAGCTTTTGGCAAAGTTTAAGGCCTGCCAATATACGCTGCCGGGACAATGCCCTGACCTTTTTATCAGAACTGCCGGGACACAGGTCCATAAACGGCCCATGGAGCCTTTTTGATATACCTTTCTGCCTGAAACTCCTGTTTATCAGGTCTATATCAGACCGGCTATAGCTGTCTATGAACCATGAAGGTGTATATATCTCATAATTGACTCCGGGCCGTAAAGACTCATCAAAATTCTTTAAAAGCCTGTGAGCCGGGATATGGTAGTATAGCCTGTTTTTTGCTATCTTCATACCGGGAGACTCCTTTGCCGCATAAATATACCGCGAATGCTGTTAAAAATATTCAGATACTCGTTTATCCTGTAATCAGGGTATGTCCATTCAAAAGGCACGAACTTCTTATGCTTATAACATAACGTAATCTCAGCGTATATGCCCTTTCCTATGTATATCCTGTGGTTATAATCCTTTGTAGAGGCCAGAACAAGTTTTGCCTCAGTAAGGTATCCCGGGTCGATATTCACGGGACGTTTGATGCCTTCTGTATGGCTATTGGCCAAGCGGGATTCTATCTTATTGGTAAGAAGTTTAATGGCGCTCAGGCGCGCCGGGTCTATAAGCTTTTCAAAGCTTAGAAAAACGCGTGAAAGCTCCTGGCCCATATCTTTTTCGTAATATCTCGTATAATTAAAATTTACGCACGGGCTCTTATAGTCGGTCTTTCCAAAGGCCTTGACCAGCAGTTTTTCCGCGTCATCGAACATCTTTTTTGAGGAGGAGATAATGCCCGTTATCAGCTTAACGGAAGAAGAGTTTTTCGGTTTGCCCATACCCTTAGAGCCTCTTTACTTCCCAGACCTCCTTGTCAAGGACGTGGGCTATTCTGTCTATCTCTCTTATGGCGTTATCTATTACTTTTTTAAAATGGATAGCATGAGAATGGCACTGTTCCATATCATAAAGCTTACCGCCCATCTGCTTTAGCTGAAGGTACATCTTTTTAAGCTCTAAGGCGTGCCTGTAATTTCTGATTTTTTCCTTAAGGAATTTCTGAATCTTGCGGCTGTCGCCTCTCTTTATCCTTGTTATGGCTATCCCCATACCGGGATAATACCCTACCTGAGAGCGTTTGGCTATCCATGCAACCTTTCCGTCAAGCATAACAGATTCGTAATTACCCGGCAGCATAAGCTCTATCCTGAGCTCAGTGCCTACGCGAAACGGTTTATCTATCCTGACAAAAAAACCTTTCTTTGTCATGTCTTTCGCGTCAAGAAGATAAGCGTCGAGTATCCTTCGCGTCTTCTTATTGAACCTGTAGATATTGACCTTGGCCCCTACCGCCAGGCGCTTTGCGTCTCTTCTCTCTTTTTTCTTCTTAGCCATAAGGCCTCATAATTATCTTTAAAACAGTTTCCTCAACCAGTACGCGCTTTCTCAATGACCAAGGGGTACCTCACCTTAAGCTCCTTATCCAGAAGCACCTCCACGGCATACTCTCCGGGCTCATTAAACCTGATGTTATTAAAACGCGCCACAACACGGTGTTTTGCCTTTAAGCTCTCAAGCGTGAATTCCGTTTCTTTATCTTCTATAAGAACGGAATTTCCGGGCGCTGCTATCCTCGTCTTCTGTTTAAATGCTCCTGTCCCGCTGCACCAGCAGTTTACTACATAAAGTGTCGGATGTACCACCGGAAAATTTACAGCGCCTATGGTCTCGAAGAGCCCTATGAGCATAAATTTTCCGTTATCTTCCCGCCTTACGTCATCACAGAGTACGGAAAAAAGCAGGGTCGGTTCTATGTTGTCGCTTTTCATAATGATTCATTATATCAATTATAAATACTCTCCGCAAGCAAAAACAATTTACAACACCAACATGGCAAAAATAACTTGCTGCAATTTCGCAGGGACGTAAAATTTCCCCAGCGTGGGGATTTTGAGCGTTTTTTTCGAAGGTTGCACCAAAAGTTGTCTACCTTTTATATCTATTCAATAACAGTCGCTCTTTGCGGGTATCCTTCTTTTTGGCTTTACAAATGCCTGTATTGATGTATATAATGTTTATAAAGGCGATACTATGTATAAAGAATTCTACGGATTAAAAGAGAACCCCTTCAATGTAACAAGCGACCCTCATTTTCTTTACATGAGCAGGCGCCACAAGGAAGCCTTCTCCTCTCTCTTATACGGCATAGAACAGCGCAAAGGTTTTATCGAGATAACCGGAGAGATAGGCACAGGAAAGACAACCCTCTGCAGGGGACTGCTTAATAAGCTCAGCCCTAAGGTCAAGACCGCCTTCATCTTAAACCCTAAACTTTCGGGAATACAATTCATGAGAGCCGTCGTAGACGACTTTGGCATTACCGTAAAGAGCAACTCAAAAGTAGAAATGATAAAAGCCCTTAATCGTTTCCTTATAGAACAGCTCACCGCTCACAATAATGTCGTGCTGATTATAGATGAGTCTCAAAACCTCAGCAAGGCCCTGCTTGAAGAGATAAGGCTTTTGTCAAACCTCGAAACCGAAAAAGAGAAGCTGCTTCAGATAGTGCTGGTAGGCCAGCCTGAGCTCAAGGTAAAACTCTGTTCACCCGAACTCGCTCAACTGCGGCAGAGGATAGCTGTACGCTACCATATACTGCCTCTTGAGAAACCTGACATTGCAAGCTATATAAACCGCAGGCTTGAAGTTGCCGGGGCTGAACCCGGTACTATATCCTGGACGGAAGGCGCTGTCGAAGAACTCTATAATTATTCCAAAGGCGTTCCAAGGCTCATAAACGTAGTCTGTGACAGGAGCATGCTCTTAGGGTACGTGCGCGAGATAAGAGTATTCGAAAAAGACATAATCATCCAGTCTGTATCAGAAATAGAAAACACGGTGCTGCAGTGAGCATTATAAATGACGCGTTGAAAAAGGCAAAACAGGCAGGCAAAGAATCCCCGGGAGAAGCCGCCGGCGAAAAGGCTGACCTTCTGAAAGAGCGTTACCCGGCAGGGCAGGAACCAGAAAAACCTAAAGATAAAAAGATTATAAAGATAGCATCGGCTTCTGCGGACAAAAGATCCCTGCCCGCCAAACCTGCTTATATTGCCGCGTTGTTGATAGCCGCGGCAGCAGTCGCCTTCTTCTTTTTCTACAGGGGCACGGCCGGAAACTCTCTGAATCCTGTTAAAAGCGAGACTGCCGTTAACAGCCCTGTTGCGGCTTTGACAAAAAACATTACCGCCGGCCCGCGGGCAGGTCTGCCAAAAAAGAGCCTTTCCGGCGCAGATGGCTTTACCCTGACGGGAGTAATACATGGTGAAGGCGAGCCGATGGCTATCATAAGCGGGTCAGTCTACATGAAGGGTGATTTTGCAAACGGCGCAGAGGTCATAGATATAAAAGAAAATTCCGTTATATTAAATAATAACGGAAAAGAGATAGAACTCAGAGTAGAATAAGCTCTTTAAATTTTATTTATAATCTTCAAAAAAATCTTCACTATATCAGGGTCAAACTGCGTTCCGCTGTTTGCCTTAATCTCCTTGATAGCTTTCTTCTTGCTCATGGCTTTCCTGTAAGGCCTGTTTGATGTCATCGCCTCATAGGCATCGGCAACAGCTATTATCCTTGATTCTACCGGTATCTGTCTGCCTTTTAAACCTTCGACATAACCTCTGCCATCATAGCGCTCATGTTCATGGTATACGACAGGCACGATATGCTTCAGCCTGGGCAGGTGCTTTAATATGGCAACAGCGTGAACAGGATGCTGCCTTATTACGCTCCACTCTTTTTCATTAAGCCTGCCCGGTTTTAAGAGAACTTTATCGGGTATGCCTATCTTTCCTATGTCATGGAGCATGCTGGAAAGCTTTATCTTCTCGATAGAATCCCTGGGAAGGCCCGCGCCTTTTGCCAGCTCAATGGCTATTTTTGCCACCCTGCGGGAATGCCCGTGAGTGTAGTGGTCCCTGGCGTCTATGGCAGCGGCCAATGATATTATGCTTCCCTCGTATAATTCATGCAGTTCCTCAAAAAGACGGCAGTTGCTTATAGCCGCCCCTGCCTCGTTGGCAAGAAGAAAAAGCAGGTCAGCGTCCTCTTTTGTAAAGAAGGGCTTACTGCGGTATTTGCTCAGGTTTAATACCCCCAGCACTTTTCCGTCAGACATAAGCGGTACACTGAGCGCTGATTTCAGGCCTAAGCCGCGCAGGAACCTTTTTACGCCGGCGGGTATCTTACTGCCCTCATTTATCACTATCGTCTTTCCCGACTTGGCCACCCTTCCCGCTATGGCATGCCCTATCCTGACTTTTGTTTTAGCAGCTATCCTTTTCGGTATTCCGATAGAGCTCTTTATGTGCAGGCATTTGTCTTTCTTAAGAAGCATAAGAGAGCCCCTGTCAGAATTACTCTCAATAACAGCAGCCTCAAGGATAAGCTCACAGAGCTTATCCTCGCTGTGAACGGTTATAAGCTTTTTCCCGTATTTTATTATAGTCTCGAGCCTTACAAAATCCCTCTTCTTATACAGGTTGGAGAACAATATTATGCACTTATCTATCTGTGCTGTTATCAGGTCAACGGCTGATTTAAGTTTTTCAGCGTTATTGGAATATTTGGCAGAAGCCGCGTTAAATAAGAGGGCGCGCAGTATTATAAGCGCCTGTATCGCGTCAGCGGCGCTTGAGAGGCTTAAGTAATCCTTGAATACAAGGTCTTTGATAACATATTCGCATGACTTTGTTTTAGGTTTCTCTATATCCTTGATAAACGCCTTAAGGAGTACGGACATACCGCAGACATGCACTTTTCTGGGGACAATATCCCTGTCTCTCTGGTAACCCGGGATATTAAATATAGACAAAGACCACTCTTTTATGACCGCGCTGCTCTTTGCCTTTAAAAGGCCTGCTAAATCTTTTCGTGCCAGTTTTTTCATATATTATTTCGGGATATTCGTGACAAAACTGTCTTTTATGCCTTCCCTTACCTTAAGCCTCTGCATCTGATTTTCAGCTGATGCCTTGCCGCCAAACCTGCCGACATATATAGTATATTTTTCCCTGCCTGATGAATAGAATGACTTATTCATAAAAGGCTTGTACCCCTTGCTCCGAAGTTCGGATACCATCCTTTCGGCATCCGAGAGTTTACCGGAAACCGCAACCTGCACAGTATAACCGGATAAGCCTGATACCGATTCTGCCCTGCCTGCCGCGCTCTGCCTTGCGGGCCTGTGAAAAAAGATTTTTTTTATCACAAGGGCTGAAATAAGAATCAGCAGGAAAGCTATAAAAGAAAAGACTGCTATAAGACGCATCTTCTTCGCGCTTAAACCTTTGACCCTCTTTAATTTTCTCTTTGCCTGTTCCAGCTCGGCCTTTAACAGTGCCAGCTCGCTATGTATCTTCGCCCTGTCCGGGGCCTCCTCTTTAACAGCCCGGGCGAACTCCTTTGTAAAAGGCTCTTTTTTCTTTGCCTTTTTCTTATCAGTCTCTATTGCCGTTCCCACAGCGCTTCCGTAAAGCTTATTCCTTATATCTTCCTCGCTCAGGCTGCAGACTTCGGTTTTTTTTCTGTTCTTGAACATTTATACAAGCACCTTTCTTAACTCTTCGGGCATGCGCCTCGGCCTTCCCGAGGCATCTGCAAATACATGTTTTGTCTCTGCCTCTGCCAGCAGGTCCTTTTCACGAAATATCCTGTATGTAAAAGTAATACTGCTATTGCCTAAACTTCTTACCTGGCAGTCTATGCTTATCAGGTCATCATAGCGCGCGGGAGATTTGTACCTGCAGGCAGCCTCTATGACCATCAAGCGCAGGCCTGATTCCTCCTCAAGCTTGCGGTAAACACATCCTGCCTCTCTCAATAACTCTGTCCTGGCCACCTCGAGCCATACGAGATAGTTTGAGTAATATACTACCCCCATCTGGTCCGTCTCTTTATAGCGGACGCGCAGGAGGGATCTCTGTTTTTTCATGCTATTTCCGAAAAAAGCTTTCTCTAATGTATCTTGTAATGCAGGAGAATTATCTCAATATCGTCAAAAGCGACTCTCTCTTTTTCGCTAAAACCTTTTTTGCTTTCCAAAAGCTTTATAGCAGCCTGCATTTTTGATGTTGCCCTGAAAACAACTGTCTTGTAACCGTTCATCTTGCAGAAATCCAGCGCTGTGTCGACAAGCATCGAGCCTATCTGCCTGCCCCTGTGGCTGGGGTGCACAAACAATCTCCTCAACAGTGCCGTTGTGTCGCTGTCCTCTTTTATGCCTGCCGTGCCTATTACGTCCTTATCTTCGTGCGCAATCAGAAATTTCTCCCTTAGGCAGCCATAGGCATCTGTTATGTTGTCCAGGTCGTTATACTGATATGCCTTCTCCTCTCCGGGGTACTCTCTCTGCATAATAGAGCTTATCAGGGACTTGACTCCCGGCGTATCTGTTCTGCTGAATGACCTTATGTACATTTTTTTAAAACTCCTTTTCTAATATATTATTAAATTAGCATAATGTCAATGCCGCAGGCTGATTATGAGATATTTTTTAGTGTTTGACCCTCAAGCTGACGGCTTTGTAAACAGCATCCGCAGGCACTTTACTGCAGACAATAACATGGCCGGGCTCTTTCGGAAGCACCCAGCGCCTTACACCTTTTATGGTCTTCTTGTCATAAGCTGTTGCAGAAATAACCTGCAAAGGGTCAATCCCTTTCACCTTAGCGGGAAGGCCTGTCCGTGATATAAGTGCCTCAAGCCTGTCTACCGAAGACTGCCTTGCTATTCCGAGGTTAACCGCGATATCATAGGCACATAGCATCCCTACCGCCACTGCCTCGCCGTGGTTTAGCGCTTTTTTATACGATGAAGCTGTCTCTATGGCATGGCCTATAGTATGCCCGAAATTTAAGATACTGCGGAAACCCGTCTTCTCTTTCTCGTCAGCTGAAACTACCTCTGCCTTTAAGCTGCTGCAGCGGGAGACTATATGCTCTATGCAGGCGTGGTTTAATCTTAGCACTTTGGATATATTCAACTCAAGATAGGAG
>CAZBMI010000058.1:0-7208 GCA_964492885.1 uncultured Planctomycetia bacterium
ACCGGCATAAAAGAACGTAGCAGAGCCACGTTTTGTTAAAGGATGAGGAGCGAGTAAGCGCCTACCGCTACAGCTAAATTTATGCAGGATACAGTATACATGCAGGAGGCCCTTAAGCAGGCAAAAAAGGCCTTTGATGATGATGAAGTGCCTGTAGGTTGCGTGATTGTTCATGAAAACAGGATAATAGCGCGTGCCCATAACCAGGTAGAGAGGCTAAAAGACCCTACAGCGCATGCTGAGATGATAGCTGTCACACAAGCCGCCTCTGCCATGGGGAGTAAATGGTTGCAAGGGGTATGCGTCTATGTTACAATAGAGCCCTGTCAAATGTGCGCGGCAGCGCTTGTTTTAGCCCGTATAAAGAGGCTTGTATTCGCGGCAGATGACCCTAAGACAGGCGCTTTCGGCTCCGTGTGCAATATCTTAGATACTAAAAACCTAAATCACAGTTTTGAAGTCACGCGTGATATTTTGCGGCGGGAGAGCTCTTATATCATATCCGAATTTTTTAAGAAGAAACGCCATTAAAGACACTGTTAATATGAGGAGGGGTGGCTGAGCGGTTGAAAGCAGTCGCCTGCTAAGCGATTGTCCTGGTTAAAGCTGGGACCCTGGGTTCAAATCCCAGCCCCTCCGCCATTCTTCTTCGCCCTACGAAACGTTTTTTCCAGTGGGGCTTCGAAGGAATGAAAAGCTCCTGCGAAACTCTACCGGAAAACTCCGGCATAGAGGAGTGTCGCAGAGTCATTTTATTAAAGAAAGGCCCTTTACAGTAAAGCATGAAAGATAATACATCATATATTGTACTAGCGAGAAAGTGGAGGCCGCAGACATTTGACGAGATAGTAGGCCAGGAACACATTACAACCACTCTTAAGAATGCCATAAAGAATAACCGCGTAGCGCATGCTTATCTCTTCTGCGGGCCAAGGGGAATAGGAAAGACCTCAACAGCCCGCATACTGGCGAAAGCGTTAAACTGCGAAAAAGGGCCTACGCCCTCTCCGTGCAACAAGTGCGCCTCATGCAAAGATATAACAGATTCAAGAAGCGTTGATATCATAGAGATTGATGGCGCTTCAAACCGCGGCATAGACGAGATACGCAGCCTGAAAGAGAACATAAAATTCTCCCCCCAGCATGGAAAGTATAAGGTATACATAATAGACGAAGTCCATATGCTTACTGCGGAGGCCTTTAACGCCCTGCTTAAGACGCTCGAGGAACCGCCCGCGCATATAAAGTTTATATTCGCGACAACAGCTGTGCATAAAGTAATACCTACGATTCTTTCCCGCTGCCAGAGGTTCAATTTCAGAAGGCTTTCCTCCCGGGACATAGCAGCTAAACTCAAAGAGATATCCAAGAAAGAAAAGATATCTCTGGAAGATCCCGCGGCATACGCGATTACAAGGCAGTCAGCAGGCTCTATGAGAGATGCCGAAAGCCTTTTAGACCAGCTTGCGACATATTGCAAAAATAAGATTACATTAAAAGAGACCAATAAAGTCCTCGGGCTTGTAGAGCAGGAAGGGCTTTATCAATTCGCGCAGTATGTGGTAGAGAAAGATACCCCCTCTGCCGTAAAATTTATAAACAGGATTGTAGATGATGGTGTTGACCCTAACCGGTTTATTATAAGCCTTATAGAATATTTCAGAAACGCCATGCTCATAAAAGAGGCAGAAGATCTCGTATCTTTCCTGGATATTACAAATGAAGATGCGGAAAGATTATCCGGGCAGGTAAAGACGCTTTCACGCGAGGATATACTCTATATACTATACAGCATGATAAACACGAGCAGCAGCATGCGCTGGTCGTCAATACCAAAGATTTCACTTGAACTCTTAGCTGTTAAGCTGACAAGCAGAGAGTCTATTACATCTTTAGGTGATATAATAAGGCGCCTAGACAGCGTAAGTAAAAAAAACGCTGTTTCAGAAAATTCTAAACCAGCTCCCGCCGACCGGGATACAAAAAAAGATAACCCTGTAAATACTAAATCATCTTCCGAAAAGATAACACCTGTGCCTGTTGACGAGTCAAGGCCTGAGCTTTACCGCGTAAGGGAGGCCCTGCAGGCAGTAATAAAGGCGATAAAGAAAGAGAAGATATATATCGCCTCCTGTCTTGAAGAAGGCCGCCTTCTTGATTTTAAGAAGAATACTATTACAATAGGTTTTGCCAGGAAGAACACTTTCCATAAGGAGAGCCTTGAAAAACAGCAGAACAGATCCCTTATAGAAGATAGTTTCAGCAAGGCGCTCGGCTCCAAGACAAAAGTCGAATTCACAACCATTGATGACGATGGCCGTGACAGAGACTCTTCCTCATCCAAACAACAGGACGACTCTCACCGGAATCCCATGAAACGTGCTCTGGCAGACCCCATAATAAAGAGCGCGCTTGATATATTTGACGGCAATATCATGAAATTCATTTAACCTCTCATGGAAAAATACACCAAATCAATGTACAGGCTTATCCAGGCATTGAAGAAGATGCCGGGCATAGGCCCCAAAAGCGCGGAGAGGATGGCTTTTCATATCTTGAGGCTTCCTCATGCCGAGGCAAAGGCCTTAGCATACTCCATATTAAAAGTAAAGGAGTCTATAAAGTTCTGCAAGGTATGCGGCAACTTAAGCGAGGAAGATACATGCGCTATATGCGCGAATCCCCAGAGGGATAAAAAGACAGTATGTGTTATAGAACAGCCTACTGATATAATATCGATTGAAAAATCAGGCGCTTTTAACGGACTTTATCATGTATTAGGCGGCTCGCTTTCACCTTTAGATGGTGTTGGCCCGGAGAACTTAAGGATAAGAGAGCTTGTCGGACGCATAAAAGCCCAGAAGATAGAGGAAGTAATAATAGCTACTGATTCTGATTCAGAGGGAGAGACAACAGCTCTTTATATATCAAGTCTCCTGAAGAAAGAGAAGGTAAAAGTAAGCAGGATAGCTTACGGCCTTCCGATGGGTTCAAACCTTGAATATGCCGACCAGATGACTTTAGCAAAGGCCTTGAGGGGGAGGAACCCTCTTTGACCTTGACATAACGCGTTGTTTTTAGTATATTAATGAAATCTTATGCTAAATCCGGGGTATAATGAGCTATTATAAACCCCAAAAAGAAGGAGGTTTAAGATGAAGGAATACAAATTTTTAAAGGCATCGCGCGTAATTTTTAAGGTGCTTGGATGGGTTGCGCTTGCTTTGGGCGTTATAACAGGTATTATTGTGCTTGTAACAGGAGGTGGCGCTCCTACTATGACACCACAGGGTGTTGAGATTCCGCCCACACCAAAGACGGCAGGACTTATATTCATGGTGATGGGCGCTTTTTATTTTCTGATACTGTATACAATATCAGAGATTATAAGCATACTTCTTGACATTAAGTATAATTCCAATAAACCGGTAGCATAAATCATAAAAAGGTAAGAAATGATAGAGATACGCTGGCATGGCCGCGGCGGCCAGGGGGCAAAGACAGCCTCCCAGTTTGTAGGTGAGGCCGCCCTTGACGCAGGTAAACATATACAGGCGTTTCCGGAATACGGCCCGGAAAGAGCGGGCGCGCCTATACGCTGTTATACAAGGATAGATGATAAGCCGATAACCGTCCACTCACCCATAACACATCCCCAGGTGGTTGTTGTAATAGACCCTACCCTGCTCGACGCTGTAAATGTGGCAGAAGGCTTAAAAGAAGACGGGATTATCCTGGTAAACTCATCAGAAGACCCGAAAGAGGTAAAGGCAAACCTTAAGCTTAAAGCGCAGAAGGTGGCGACAGTTGACGCTACAAAGATATCGCTGGATACTTTAGGTATTCCGATGCCTAATACTCCTATGATGGGCGCGCTTTTAAAGTTGACGCCTGTAGTCTCCATGGATACGCTTATCGAGCAGGTAAAGCATAAGTTCTTAAAGAAGATAGGCGAGGAGAAGACCAACGCTAACATAGACGGCATAAAACGCGCTTATGAGGAGGTAAAGATAGCATGAGCAAGCCAAGTGCGCATAACGAACAGAGCCCTGAGCGAGCGAAGCGAGTCGAAGGAACCGGCTGGAAAGACATCCCTATAGGCGGAATGATAGATAAGGCAGGTTCTGCCAAAGAGTACAAGACAGGCAGCTGGAGGACATTCAAGCCTGTTGTTGATAAGAGCAAATGCATAAACTGTCTTCAGTGCTGGATGTACTGTCCTGATTCGAGCGTAAAAGTAAAAGACCAGAAGATGGATGGTTTTGATTATGACCACTGCAAAGGCTGCGGAATATGCGCTTCTGTATGCCCTGTTAAATGCATTAAAATGGAGAAATAACTACAAATGTCTAAAACAGTTCCTTTAACAGGAGACCAGGCTGTAGCAGAGGCGATGCGCCAGATAGAACCTGACGTAGTTGCGGCTTATCCCATTACGCCTCAGACAGAGATAGTAATGACCTTTTCGCAGTTTGTTGCTGACGGAAAGGTAAAGACAGAGTTTATCCCGGTAGAGTCAGAGCACAGCGCGATGAGCGCCTGTGTTGGTTCTCAGGCAGCAGGCGCCCGCACAATGACAGCAACATCAGCAAACGGCTTAGCGCTTATGTGGGAGATTGTCTACATAGCCTCATCCACACGCCTGCCGATAGTAATGCCTGTTGTAAACAGGGCATTATCAGCTCCTATAAACATTCATTGCGACCATTCGGATACAATGGGCGCGCGGGATTCAGGCTGGATACAGCTCTACGCGGAGAATGCCCAGGAGGCTTATGAGAATACAATACTTGCCATGAGGATAGCAGAGCACAAGGATATACTGCTTCCTGTTATGGCATGCCAGGACGGTTTTATAACAAGCCATGCCGTGGAAGGCATTGAGGTATTTGATGACTCTGCTGTCAAGAAGTTTGTAGGTGAGTATACCCCAAAGATGACAACACTTCTTGATACAGACAATCCCGTAACCTACGGACCATTGGATCTTCAGGATTTCTATTTTGAACATAAGCGCCAGCAGTCAGAGGCAATGGAGAATGCCATAAAGATTATTCCTTCTATAATGGACGAGTTTAACAAAACCTTTAACAAAAAGCACACTATTATAGAAGAGTATATGCTTGATGACGCTGAGGTCGCTATAGTAGTCTTAAGCTCAACAGCAGGAACCGCAAAGCATGTTGTTGACCGGTTAAGAGAGAAGGGTTTAAAAGCAGGCCTTATAAAGCCCTGCCTTTTCAGGCCTTTTCCAAAAGAGGCCATAATAAAGGCGCTCTCAAAGGTAAAGGCCGCGGCTGTTCTCGACAGGTCAGAGTCTTTCTCAACTTGCGGCGGGCCTCTATTTAATGATATAAAATCAGCAATGTATGATTCTGAGAAGAAACCCGTTCTCTTAAACTACATATACGGTCTTGGCGGAAGAGACATATTCCCCAAGGATATAGAGGAAGTTTACAAAGAGCTTATGGACATATCCAAAACCGGCAAGGTTAAGAACCAGGTAAATTACATCGGAGTAAGAGACTAATGGCTAATATAAAAGAGCTTTCAAAATTACCGGAACGTTTAGGAGCGGGTCACAGGCTGTGCGCGGGCTGTGGTGCCTCAATAGCGGTAAGGCAGGTTTTAATGGGCGCGGGAGAAAACCAGGTAGTAGTAGGTTCGGCAACAGGATGCCTTGAGGTCGCGACAACTATCTATCCTTTTACCGCCTGGAACACACCGTTTATACACAATGCCTTTGAGAACGCGGCTGCGACAATAAGCGGCGCTGAGACAGCCTACAGGGCGCTTAAAAAGCAGGGCAAGATAAAAAAGGATATAAAGTTCATAGCCTTTGGAGGAGACGGCGGCACCTATGATATAGGCCTTCAATCACTCTCAGGGGCTTTAGAAAGAGGCCACAACTTCGTATATGTATGCTATGATAACGGCGCGTATATGAATACAGGCATACAGCGTTCAGGCGCGACACCAACAGGAGCCTCAACAACAACAGCTCCCGCAGGCAAGGACAGTTATGGAAAACCACAGCTTAAGAAAGACTTAACAGCAATAGTAGCTGCTCACAGGATACCTTTTGTAGCGCAGGCATCCGTATCCAACTGGAACGACTTAATAACAAAGTCCCAGAAGGCCTTTGATGTGGAAGGCCCGGCATTCTTAAACATCTTATCACTATGTCACAGGGGCTGGAGATACCCGCAGTCAGAGGGAGTAAAAGTCGCGAAACTTGCGGTGGAGACATGCTTCTGGCCGCTATATGAGATTACAGACGGCAAGAATTATAAGATAAATTATACGCCAAAAGAGAAAAAGCCCATTACGGAGTGGCTTAAGACGCAGGGAAGATTCAAGCATCTGTTTAAGCCTGAAAACGCTGAAATCCTGAAGCAGGTTCAAGCAGAGGTAGACGCTGAGTGGGATTATCTTAATAAGCGCGCCGAAATGTTAGCTTAAAAGTATATTTTTTGTCATTCTGAGCGTTAGCGAAGAATCTGCACTTAAGTGTTAAGAAAGAAGCATAGTTCTTTACAAACTAGTGTTCCTCGGTAGCTCAGTTGGTGGAGCGCGTGGCTGTTAACCACTAGGTCGCAGGTTCGAGTCCTGCCCGAGGAGCCATTGTTGACGAACAGACGCACCAAGCGTCTTTTCGGTTACTGCCCCGTTTCGGTGTTTCACCGGAACGGGGCTTTTCTTTTTTATACCGTCGGTATTGTGTTTACACTCGGGTATTTCGGCTTGTAAGGTTTGTTCAGGATCGCCAAGGTACATTTTAAGGTCTATAACTTCTTTATGGATCACAATCTCTTTAACAAGGGCATGTACGAGGCTTTTCTGGGCATCTGCCGGGGCTTTGTCGAGGTATTGCATGGCAAACTGCAGGGTCTCGTGCAGGTAATTGCCGGAATTGGCTGTCATGTCAGTGGCGGTTTTTTGCGTCCGGAGTTTGGTCAGCTTATCTTCCAGGGTTATTATCTGGCCGTCGATTTCCAGCATCTTGCTCTTGTAAGTAGGGCCCTGCGTTACGGTGCCGGTCATAGCCAGATCCAGCAGGGTCTTGGCTTCATGCTGGCACTCGTTCAGCCTTGCCTCGGTTTCCGCAATCATAGTATCGATGCGCCCGGCCATCAGCTGGGCCTCACGCATGGCGTCGCCAATTCCTTTTATAATAATGTCCCTGTTCTCTGATGCCCTGCGAAAAT
>CAZBMI010000059.1:0-7192 GCA_964492885.1 uncultured Planctomycetia bacterium
GGAGGTTATAATAGAGGGCATTGTTGAGTCATTGTCAACCGATGACGGCATCCTGATAATAGACGACAAGCGGATATTCCTGCCCGAAGGTGAAAGGGGTGACTGGTATCTTGAGAAAGGCGACAGCGTAAAAATAGTCGCCAAAGAAACAGACGCCGGCTTAGTCGGGGTAGACTATGATTTTATATGGGAAGAAGAGCCTTATGAAGAGGAGGAATTTGACTCAGAGCTTGATGAAGAATATACGGAATAATCGTTAATTTTCTTGAAAACTTACCCTTGGCAGGCTTAAAATACTAAGGGTAAGCGCTTATGAGAAATTACGATATAGCCATAAACTGGAACTCAAAGCAAGACTGCTATTTCGCGAAACTTGTTAAAGACATATGCCGGAATAGAGGTCTTGCTTTTCTTTGGATATACGATGATAACGCAAAGAACATTTTAAGAGGACTGCTTTTGCGCAAGTTAAATTTAAAGCTGTTAATAGACACCGAAGCTACCTATAATGACCCTGATGACATATATTCGCGCATATGCTACGCAGCCAAGGACGCGGGCGCGACAGTTGTGAATGACCCTGATTATACCCGTGCTGCCACAGATAAAGCGCAGATGCATTATAGGTTGTCAGAACATGGTATAAACACGCCTTATACTATTATAGTCAGAAAGTGGCAGCCAAAGAGAGTATTTTTGACAAAGAGGCAGAAGGCGCGCCTTAAACCGCCATTTATTATCAAGCCGGCTCAAGGGTATGGCCAGAAAGGCCTCGTAAGAAACGCCACAGGCACTGCTTATGAGATAAGAAAGGCCCGCTCATTTGACCCAAATGACGATTTCTTACTGCAGAAAGAGGTAAGGCCGCATTTTTTTGACAGTAAGAAAGGGTGGTTCAGGGTATTCAGGGTATTTGACAGGATAATTCCATGCTGGTGGGATGACGCAACTAACAGGTACGCTCATGTAAAAGCAAGCGAATTTAAAAAATACAAACTTAAACCATTAACGGAGACAGCCGTAAAGATAGCGGAAATCAGCGGTATGGTGTGGTTCTCAACAGAGATAGCCGCAGTAAAAACAGGCAGAAATCGTTTCCGATATGTCTGCATAGATTATGTAAATGACCAGTGTGATATGACCCCGATATCACAGGCGCCAAACGGAGTGCCTGACCATGTGGTGGATTTTACCGCAAAAGTTATGATGCGTAACATTGAAAAGCTTATTAAGAGCAGAAAAGATAAGCCGGGGAAAGAGTTTAATTATAAGCTTCACTTGTCTTAGAAACAACTTGATATTTTTTTTGATTTTGGTACAATAAAGCACAATTCAACGCGGCCCCATCGTCTAGTGGCCTAGGACGCCAGATTCTCATTCTGGTAACACGGGTTCGACTCCCGTTGGGGCTACCACCCGCCTTTGCTTTACGGATTTCTTGCCTTTGTCAAGCGGAATTCCATTGATTTAAAACTCAGTTTTTGCGTTTTTATCTTTTGCCAAAAATACAAACCCTTCGCGTTTCGCATTGCTTTCTTTTATCTAGTTGTTATAATAGAAAAAAGGTTTTAAAATAAGAAAGGCTGGGCATGAACGCAAAATACAATAAATTCATCAGATTAATTTTACCTGTCTTATCAGTGGTTTTATTCTGCCTGTTTTTATCGCTACCCGCATCAGACGCCGCGAAAAACAGCTTTCCAAAAAAGAAGATACTTTTAATCCACAGCTACCATGCTGAATATCCATGGGTTGAAGCCATAAACAAAGGGCTAAAAAAGGCCTTAAGAGGGAAAAATATCGACCTTGAGATATTCTATATGGATACAAAGCGGTATACGGGTGATGATTTTAAGATAGAGGCAGGACGCATGGCAAGAAATAGGATAGAAGAGTGGGGGCCGGATGTGGTTATAACGGCAGATGACAATGCCCAGATATTTGTGGCACAGCAATATATCAACAAGCAACCGTATTTTGTTTTCTGCGGGGTAAACGGCGAGCCTTATTATTACGGTTTTCCGGCATCTAATATTACGGGTGTTATTGAAAGGCCTGATTTTATAGGCGCGCTTGAATATTTACAAAAGATAGATAATAAGATACGAAAGATAGCCGTATTAAGTGACAGCTGTTCTACCTCAGAAGGCTCTCTGGGATACATGCGGAGCTTAAAACCGCCCCTGCGGAGTTTAGGATACCATATGATAAGTGATTTTGACACATGGAAGAAGAGGATACGCCAGTATAACATAGACGCTGACGCTATCTGCATATACATGTATCATACGATTAAAGATAAATCAGAGCAGAGCATGGACCCGAAAGAGGTCATGGCCTGGACAATCGATAACTGTGATATTCCCACTGTAGGCATGTTTGATTTTTCGGTTGAAGACGGGATGCTCTGCGGTGTGGTTGAATCAGGCCAGGAACACGGTTTTGAGGCGGGCAGGATGGCCCTGGCGCTTATAGAAGGCGCTGATATATCGTCTCTGCCGATAAAAAGAGCGGAAAAGAGCTCCAAAATGATTAATTTAAATACAGCGAAGAAACTGGGAATAGAAATCCCCAAGGATGTGATAAACCAGGCAGACGTGGTGGTCAGATGAGCAATCGAAGGGCAGTATTTTATCTAATAGTCGCTTTATTACTGTGCACGTGCGCGCCTTCCTCGGCAGATTCAGGCAGGCATAAGCAGGAGGTATACCGCATAGGGGCGCTGGCGTCGAGGGGCAAGGATAAGTGTTTTAGCAGGTGGATAAACACCGCCAGGCACTTAAGCGAGACCATACCTAATGCCTATTTCGATATTATACCTCTTAAGCAGGATGAAATCCCCGGGGCTGTAGAGGACGGCGAGATAGATTTCATAATAACAGACCCTGCTTCTTACGTGGAGCTTGAAAATCTCTACGGCGCTGAGAGAATAGCTACCCTGGAGGACAAATTCGCGAAGAAAGGATACGCTTTTTTAGGCGGTGTAATATTTACACGCGCGGACAGGGAGGATATTAAAACCGTCAGCGACCTGAAAAATAAAGATTTTGCCGCGGTTAATGAGGATACCCTGGGAGGATGGCTCGCGGCATGGAGGGAGTTCGATAATAATAAGATAAATCCGTATAAGGATTTTAATAATTTAAGTTTCATCGGCACCGGCGATGAAGTTGTTTACGCGGTATTAAACGCAGAGACAGACGCGGCAGCCGTACAGACACTCGTTCTCGAGAAGATGTCATCCGAGGGCAGGATTGACCTTAAGGATTTTAAGATACTCAATTTACATAAAAGAAAAAAGCGCAGGGTTCCTTTTTTGCACAGCACCTTTATGTACCCGCAATGGTCTTTTGCCAGATTACAACATGCCGATATCGCCATTACAAAAAATGTAGCGCAGAGACTGCTTGACATACCTCCGGACGAAATGGCTGCTTTTGTGGGAAGATATAACGGCTGGACAGTCCCTTCCAATTACCAGAGCGTGCATGAATGCATGAGGCAATTACACGCAGGCCCGTATAAAGATTACGGAAAGATTACCCTGGAGGCGGCAATCAGGCAGCATTGGCTATTGTTTCTGTCTCTAGCGGTTTTTCTTATTTTTCTGAGCCTGGCCTTTATTTACAGCAGGTCGCTTAATACAAGATTAAGAAAATCTCAAAAAGCCCTCGAGCAGTCACAACAGCACCTTGAAGACGTGATAAACTTTTCGCCTGACGCGTTTTTCGCAATAGACCTTAAGGGCAAGATTACCGTATGGAACAAGGCGCTCGAAGAGATGACAGGATTTAAGTCCCGGGACATGACCGGCAAAGGCAATTATGAGTACGGACTTGCTTTTTACGGAGAGAGAAGAAAGATACTCGTAGACTGTATATTATCCCCGGAGAAGGAGGTTGAAAAAAAATACTTTTTTGTAAGCCGTAAAAAAGATATCATAACGGGGGAGAGTTTTACGCCTGATCTTAAAGGCAGGCAGGCGTATTTCTGGATTACGGCCAGCCCTCTGTATGATACAAGCGGCAGGATAACAGGGGCCATGGAATCCGTGCGTGATATAACACAGATAAAAAAGACCGAGCAGGCCTTGAGGTACCAGGCGGCATTAGCAGAGGCTGTCGCGGATATCGCAAGCAGGTTTGTGAATATCGGCTCTTACAGGATTGATGACGAAATAATCTCCGCCCTGGAATCCATAGGCGCCATAGTAAAGGCTGACCGCGCTTATGTATTTCTCTTTTTCGATAATTTAAAGAAGATGAGAAATACCCATGAGTGGTGCGCTGAGGGCATACAGCCTCAGATACAGAACCTGCAGGAGATAGATATATATAAAGAGTTACCATGGCTGGCGGAGAAGATTTTAAGACAGGAGACTATAAATATACCCCATGTAGAGAAGCTTCCTCCCGAGGCAAAAAAAGAGAAAGAGCATTTTATCCAGCAGTCCATAGTGTCTCTTGCCGTTGCACCGATACTCTTCGCGAACAATGTAATAGGATTTTTAGGAGTTGATTCAGTAAACGCGCAAAAAAGCTGGGAAAGCCATACGCTGACTTCGCTGAAGATATTGGCACAGGTTATATCCAGCGCATGGTCAAGACAGAAGTCCGAAGCGAATTTAAGGCGTGCCTACGAGCAGCTTAAGTCTGCTCAGGCGCAGCTTATACACGCTGAAAAGATGGAGGCAATAGGCAGGATGGCCTCTGGTGTCGCGCATGAAGTAAAGAACCCTTTAGGTATTATACTGCAGGGGGTCAATTATTTTGAAAACACGCTTCCTTTGGAAAACCGGGAAAATAACAAGATGCTTGATATTATGAAAAGTAATATCAAAAGGGCTGATAACATTGTGCGCGCGCTTTTAGACTTTTCAAGAGGCCAGCGCCCTAATATGGAATTGCACGAGATTAATTCCATAATAGAGAGTTCAATTAATCTCGTCCGGCATAAGTTTAAGATTAACAATATAGAATTCAAAAAATCTTTAGGCGGGGATTTACCCAGGATTTACGCGGACAGGGAAAAGATAGAGCAGGTATTGATTAATCTTTTTAACAACGCTGTAGACGCCATGCCTGACGGCGGGGAGTTCAGCGTCAGCTCTCAATTGGTTACGCTAAATACGCCGAAAAACGGAATCGGAGACAGGGAAGAAGATTTTTTTAGATTAGGAGAAAAGGCTTTGTGCGTAAAGATTACGGATACGGGTGCCGGCATGAGTGAAGATACCCTGCGAAATATATTTGACCCGTTTTTTACTACAAAAAACCGCACCGAAGGCACGGGCCTCGGGCTTTCTGTTTCAAAGAGTATAATCGATATGCATAAAGGCCTGATTAATGTTGAAAGCGAACAAGGAAAAGGTTCTGCGTTTACTATTCTGTTTAAAATACCCTGCTAATATGCAGAAAATAATTAATAAAAAAAGGGGATGCTCAGAGGGTGAGTCAAATCGTCCTTCTTTTGAGTTCGGAGACGCTCTACCTCATCTGAACATCCTCATATTTATTATACCCTATTATAATTGAAAGTCAATAGGGCGCATAAAAAAATTGGCAAAAATTACATTTTAGATTCAACCTGATTTGTTGCTTTTAAAATCACTCATGTCCAAATTGGACAGCATCTATCGTCGGTAGATCTATTTTGAGATACGATTCCAATTTTGTCATTCTGAAGGAGCAAAGCGCCGAAGAATCTAGACGCTTTAGATTCTTCGCTTCGCCCCGTTCCAAATTTTGCTGATATTAACTTTGCATATAAATTTATAACAAGGCTTCGCTCAGAATGACATAATTTGGACAGCTATTGTTTTAAAATAATAGTTGACATAGGGCGTGTGTTTTTGATATACTTTTTTTAAAAGAGTTTTTAAACCGTGCAATAAAAAGAGGAGAAAAGTTATGGCTGTCAGGCAGACACTATTCAGAGACCAGGTCTTATCAGACAGGGAGAGAAAAAATTTAGCTATTCTTGATGTCATAAGAAAGAGCGGGCCTGTTACAAGAACCGACATATCAAAGGCAACAAAGCTTAATATCGTTACTGTGTCAAATTATGTAAATAATTACATTGATAAAAATCTTATTATTGAGAAAGGTTTTGACGTATCCACCGGAGGCAGAAAGCCCACGCTTGTGGAGTTGAATGCCAGGACAGGCAATGTCATAGGTGTTGACGTAGGCCCTGTTAACATGGTTGCTGTTATAACCGACCTTACCAACACGGTTATAGGCAAGACCAAGAGGCCCCGCCCGAACGGGCCTATGAGTGAAGTCATAACCAGCTCAATAGAAATGGTTTATGAGATAATGGAAAAATCCAAGGTGGATAAGAATAAGGTAAAAGGTGTCGGCCTTGGGGTCTCTGGCGTTATAGACTCTATAGCGGGAACAATAAGGGATACAGACCCGACAAGAGGCAGGACAACAGGAAGCTACACCGCTATCAAGTCACTTGTGCAGAAAGAGTTTAATATTCCTACATTTGTCGGAAATGATGCTACTGTAGCTGCTTTTGGCGAGAAGAGGCTGGGCCTTGAGCAGGAGATAGATGATATGCTCTATGTGTATTCTGATGTCGGCTGCGGCATAATCATAAAAGGCGAGATATATTGCGGAGCAGGCGGAAGCGCAGGCGAGATGCAGCTTATGACTGATAACCCGGAAATGCCTATACAGGGTAACGACCCGTCATATCTGCGCCCCTGGGGGGTTGATTTAGGCATAACCCAGAAAGCGCGGCAGGTGCTTTCAAAAGATAAGGTAGAGTCAAAGATAATGGACCTTGCGGGAGGGGATTTGGACAGCATAACTCCTGAGATTGTCATAGAGGCTGCGAAGGCAAAAGACAAGGTCGCGAAAGAAATTGTAGAGAACGCGGGTTCTAATTTAGGTATCAGGATAGCTTATCTGGTAAACCTTTTTAACCCTGAGGTAGTGGTTATAGGAGGCGGCATAGAACAGGCTGGTGAACTTTTACTAGGGCCTGTAAGAAAATCCGTAAGAAATCTTGCTTTTGAAGAGCCTGCTAATACAGTAAAAATTGTTCCTTCAAGGCTCGGAGACAGCGCTGTGGCATTAGGCGCGGCAGCACTTGTCTTAAGAGAGATATTTGCTCAAATTTAATGAGGCAACAACTTAGAGAGCGTTAGCGAACTAAGTTGTATGCCGAATTAAATCCTGAG
>CAZBMI010000060.1:0-7184 GCA_964492885.1 uncultured Planctomycetia bacterium
CTCGATAGCGTTTACAAACTTATCGCCTTTTATGGATTTTACGCGTGAATTATTATATACCTTAACCTTATTGCTCTTTTCAAGCCTCTGCCGCATAAGGATATCGCCTGTTAAAGAGCTTTCCGTATTTATAATAGAAAGGTCTTCGGCTGTCTTCTCAAGTGATATAGCCGCGTCAAGGGCAGAATTGCCGCCTCCTATAACGGCAACCCGCTTGTTCTTAAACAGGGGACCGTCGCATACAGCGCAATAAGCAACGCCTTTGTTTTTAAACTTCTCTTCCCCGGGGACGTTGAGAGCCTTGGGTGTTTTCCCCGAAGCGATTATAATAGTCCTTGCCTCATACTGAGCCTTATCGGTCTTCACGATAATTATATCGTTGTTTTTGTTAAGCGAGACGACCCCTTCCTGCTCTTTAAAAGGTATCTTATAGGCTTCGATATGCTCTTTAAATTTCTCAACAAGTTCAGGCCCTGTTACAAGCTGTAAGCCTGTATAATTTTCAATATCACCGCTCCATGCTGTCTGGCCTCCTATATCCCTGCTTAATATAAGCAGGCTCATGCCTTTACGGGCAGCGTAAATACCCGCTGTAATGCCGGCAGGCCCCGCGCCTATGATAAGAACATCATATACCATTACACTCCCAGCTTCTGCTTTAAGGCGTCTTTATCAAAACCTACTACTATATCACCGTCTATATCGGTAACCGGAACGCCCATCTGTTGGCTCTTTTTGACCATCTCCTCTGCCCTGACGGTATCACTTGAAACATCTACGTCATCAAATGATACGCTGTTTTGCTTTAAAAATTCCTTTAACCTCATGCAATACGGGCAGGTGGGCGTGCTGTAAACAATAACGTTATTTGCCATTTTTTCCGCTCCTTTTGATTTAACTTTCGGTTTTTTCCATAGGCTGATTGCAGCAGACAAGCTCTCCTCCGCCTACCTTTGTAACAGCCACTTCATTACCGCATACGTTACACTTATAATTCTCACCTATTCTCTCAACAGCCATGTTATGCCCTCCTTTTTTATATTATTATACTCTTAAGTTCTGAGATATCATCAATCACATAATCAGGCCGGACTTTTTCTATGTCCTCTCTCTTTCCGAAACCGTATGTATTAACGCAGGTTAAGACTCCGGCCGCGCGCCCTGCTATCGCGTCCACGTCCATGTCCCCTATCATAATAGCTCTTTTGCTGTCTTTTACGGAGGTCTTTTTCATGAGCCTGTCGAACTGGCACTTGCTTGGCTTGAGGCAGCTTGTATTATCATCTCCTATAACATCAAGAAAATATTTACAGATACCCATTTTCTCAAGTATGTTCAGGGATGACTTGTGGTTGCGGTTTGTTATGACAGCCATCTTCTTCTTCTTAAAATGATCGAGAATCTTCTTAACACCCGGATACAGATAAGTATAATCAGCAGAATGTGCCTTATAATAATTCCTGAAAAAACCTAAGGCCTTCTCCTGGAGCTCGGCCTCTCTCGGATAAAGAGACTTGTTTATCAGGCCCGTGATGCCGTATCCGACATAGGATACAATCTCATCCATGCTCTTTTCTGCAAGGCCCAGCTTATCGAGCATAAAATTGACGGCATTTACTATATCCTGCCTCGAATCGACAAGCGTCCCGTCAAGGTCAAATATGATAAGGTCTATATCCTTTTTCATCTCAGTATCCCGTGAAGTTCTCAACTACTATATTATCTTTCGTAACAGCAAGTTCATTTTTGAGCGTATTTTGCAATATCTCTACCATAGAAGGCGGCCCGCACAGGAAGAATACCCTGTCTTTATAATCAGGCATCTCCTCTCTTATCATATCAGCGCCTATATACCCTCTCCTGCCATGCCAGGAGTTTTCGTCTATACTATCCGAGGTAAGAGTGTAAACTACCTTAAACTCTTTCTTATCAGCTGACATAGCGTCAAAATCATCCTTAAATATTATATCCTTTTTTGTATTATTGCCGTAGAAGAGGACCATGTCAGTAGAAAGCCTTTTATCCACGACAAATTTTGATATGCTTCTTATGGGCGTTATGCCGATGCCGCCTGATAAGAAGGCGATTCTCTCGTGCTCCCCTTCAAAGGTAAAATTTCCATAAGGCGCCTTTATCCTGGCCTTATCCCCGGGCTTTAACTTGTCAAGCGCGTTGGAGAACTCACTTCCTGTCAGGCGCTTGGTAAATTCTATAAAGCCTTCTTCAGTAGGCGAGTTGGAAAAAGAGAAATGCTTTGTCCTCTCTTGCCTGCCTATCATAATTCCTACAAAGAAAAACTGCCCGGGCCTGAAAGAGAGCTCTTTAGTTGTCTTAAAGCGAAAGCTCTTTACTCCGGGAGCCCTGTCTATTACGCTTATAACCTCTGTCTCAAATATAATCATGTGGTATTATAGAAAATCCCAAAAGGAGGGGAGCTTTTAAAAGCTCCCCTCCTTTGGGACTGCCCTTATAATTAAAGTTCCGCTTCGTTAAACCACGCGCCGTGTAAATTACACAGCGCTACAGCCCCTATCTTTCCCTCTCCCGGTTTAAGATGCAGAGCTGCTGCTGCGTTAAGCCTTTCATGGGTAAGGTGTGTACGCGCTATAAACTTCTTATCAATATAGAAGTCTATGTGTATTATATGGTGCGCCTCCTCCATTGGGTGTTTTATCTCGCCCAGCTTGACATGCGTGTCCATGCAGCCATCGGGTATTAAGCCGCATTTTTTGACCACCTTTATAACAGGCACGTGCTTCTTCTCCAGCTCCGAAAGAGAAGCGGGGTTATCAGGCAGCCTTATCGCGTTTTGGTCTTCTGTAAAAGCTGTCTTTGGCGCGCCGCATACAGGACACTGCTTTGGAGCGCTGCCGTCTATGGCTATATATTTACATACCTTGCATACATGTCCGTTCATGATTACCTCCGGTTATTAATAGTTCTCACAAAGCAATTCATAATACGCCTGCGGGTGACGGCAGGCGGGGCATTCATCAGGCGCCTCGTCTCCTTCATGCACATAGCCGCAGTTACGGCACTTCCATTTTACAACACCGTCCTTCTTAAAAACCTTGTCCTCTTTTAAGTTCTTAAGGAGTTTGCGGTAACGCTTCTCATGCTCTTGTTCTACCTCGGCTATCTCCTTAAACTGTACTGCTATCTCCTCAAAGCCTTCTTTTCTGGCTGTCTCTTCCGCGTCCTTATAGAGCTTGCCCCACTCTTCATTCTCACCTTCTGCCGCGGCAAGAAGATTCTGGGCGGTATCGCCTATAACACCTGCGGGGTAGCTTGCCTGTATTTCCACCGTGCTGCCTTCTAAATATTTGAAGAATCTCTTCGCGTGCTCTTTTTCGTTGTCCGCTGTCTCTATGAATATTGCCGCTATCTGTTCATAGCCTGCTTTTTTCGCGACACTGGCAAAATAAGTATAGCGGTTTCTTGCCTGGCTCTCCCCCGCGAACGAGGCCAACAGGTTCTTCTCGGTCTGTGTTCCTTTTACGCTCTTCATTTTTAAATTCCCTCCTTTGAGTTATTATTTAAGCGCCTTTGGCGTAAGGTCAACAACGCTTTCAACCTCCATCTCTATTATGTATTCAGGGGCAGGCAGTTTCATTTCAGGGTGTTTAGGATGCCCTTTTTCTCCTTTTACATTCTTTATTATCCTCCGTGATATCCTGCCTGTAATCCTCTTCTCCCATGCCTTTAAAAGGCGCTCGGTTATCGTATCCTCGGATATAATTTTTGCCTTTCCTTTCAGGCAAAACCCTTTAAACTTATGTTCATCCACCGCGGTAAGCGCTATATTCGGGTTATTTTTCAGGTTCCGGTATGTCCTCTGTTTATACAGGTCCATAAGATATATACTTCCTTTATCATCAATATCTACAATACCTTTGCAGGAGTTGTTTATGGAGCCGTTCTTATCGATAGTTGATATTATTGTATAATGCTGTTTCTGTAAAAATAGTATTATCTTATCATTAATCTTCATAAATTATATTTATACCTTAATCCCTATTTTACGAAATCGAAATATAACGCAACAGCCAAAGCCGCCAACGAAAAGAAGAATATGAAAAAGTAGTTTATGCCGTCTTTTTTAGACAACAGCTTGCATACTATTGTCCCCAGGACCTCGTAATCATGGCTTGATAATTCTTTCTTCTGAAAAAGTTTATCCTTTAAATTATTCCTTTTAAGCTCCCTGCGCGCTATGGTATCATAGCGGAATTTATAGGCAAAAAATATCAAAAATCCTATTATACCTACATACCAGAAAGTCTTGGCTAAAAAAGGATTCGTATCCATAAAGACATTGACTATCCTTACCGCCACTACCGCTATCAGGGCGATAAAGAATAAGACCCATGACGCCAGAGGCTCTTTGCATTTTTTAAGCTTAAAGCAGTCTGTGCATACAAACTTATTCTCTTTATTATCCATGGCTTTTGTATAAAGGTTTTAAGCAGATACTACCTCTTTTACCTCTGGTATCTCCTGCTTTAAAGCAGACTCTATGCCCTGCTTAAGAGTCATCTGGCTCATAGGGCATCCCGCGCAGGCGCCTTTTAATCTTACCTTTACTATACCTGACTCATCAACATCTATAAGCTCTACATCGCCGCCGTCATTCTGCAAAGAAGGGCGTATCTTATTCAGTATCTCTTCTACTCTCTCTTTTAGCATATGTTTTACCCCTGTTTAAAGACTCTATAAGGCCTTTTTATTCGTTCTTTTTTTATGCTGTTATCTTTTAAGGGCAGTTTAATGTCATGCCCGGGACTACCTACTGCAACCCTCTTTACAATGCGCTACGGGCATCAACATCCACTTTCTTGTAAACATATTAATCACCTCCCTTTCTGTTTAGAATATTTATTCTCATATTGCTTTAGCAATTTTTCAGCTTCCGGCTTGCACTGGCCGCATACAGTACCAAGTTTGGTATTCTCCTGTAACTGCTGGTATGTCTTAACTCCCTGCCTCACAGCCTGCTCTATCTCTTTATCAGTAACATTCATGCATTGGCATACCGTACGCGCAGACTCCTGCTTTTGCGGGTTATCTATGCCATTGCGCTTGTAATAATCATCTATAGCAGCGCGTAATGCCTTATCACCTAATACAGAGCAGTGCACCTTATGCTCAGGCAGGCCTTCCAAATCTTTTAAGATGTCCTTGGGTGAAAGCCTGTAAGCATCATCCAGTTTCATGCCTTTTACGCGTTCAGAAAGCACCGAGGTGCTCGCTATGGCGCTTGCGCAGCCGTACGTCTTCCATTTGCAGTCTGTTATCCTCCGGGAATCTTTATCAACTTTTATTGCCATGAACATCTGGTCGCCGCAGTTTACATTTCCGACAACCCCTTTCCCGTCCTCTTTGTATGAAGACTCTTCCTCCAGTACATTCCTGGGGTTTACAAAATGCTCTTTCACTTTTTTTGTGTATGCCCACTTGAGAGGTTCTGTCATCTCTTTGCCCCTTTTTTAATGTATATTGATGACATATCCCTTACCTTTCTTATAACACCGGGAAGCTTGTCTATAACATAATCTATATCATTATCAATTGTCTCACGCCCCATGCTGAAACGTATAGCGCCATGGGCTTTTTCAGGGCCTATGCCGGTAGCAAGCAGTACATGCGAAGGGTCTATAGAGCCTGAAGCGCAGGCAGAGCCTGTTGATACCGCAATACCTTCTATGTCAAGATACAAAAGCACCGCCTCGCCCTCGGCTGCCTCAAAAGAGACATTAAGGGTTCCCGGAATCGAATCATCCGGATGGCCGTTAAATAATACATCAGGTATATTCTCTTCTATTGCCTTTCTTAACCTTGCCTTGAGCTTAAGAAGCCTTTCCGCCTCAGGGCTCATCTCCTTTGCCCTCGCGTTAATAGCGCTTGCCATGCCTATTATTCCCAGAGTATTCTCTGTGCCGGCACGCCTGCCTCTTTCCTGGTGACCTCCTGTAATAAATGGGCAGAAAGGAGCGCCTTCCTTGGCGTACAGGGCGCCTACTCCTTTTGGGCCGTATATCTTATGTGCTGAAAAGGATAAGAAGTCCGCGCCAAGCTCTTTTACATCAACGGGAATCTTGCCTACAGCCTGGACCGCATCGGTGTGAAAGAGCGCGCCTTTATCATGCGCCAGCTTTGCTATCATCTTTATATCCTGTATGGTGCCTATCTCGTTGTTCGCCATCATTATGGATACAAGCATGGTATTACCGGATATCTTATCTTTAAGCTCATCAATATTAATCTTGCCATGTTTATCGACCCCAACATGCTCTACAGAGGCCCCTCTTTGCTGGACACATTTTGACGCCTCTATTATACAGGGATGCTCAATAAGAGATACTACTGTCTTGTGCCTGCCCTTACAAGCCCCGTCACATATCGAGGAACAGCATGATACCATGTTTAAGACCGTATTATTGGCTTCTGAACCGCTGCCCATAAATATAATCTCTTCCGGCCGGGCGTTTATAAAACCTGCTATACTGCCGCGGGCATTATCAAGCGCCTCTTTTGCCTCTCTGCCGAAACTGTGAAGGCTGGAGGCATTGCCAAAAGTATCAAAGGCATCTTTTAAAGCCTTTTTCACTTCAGGATGTAAAGGCGTAGTCGCGTTGTTGTCTAAATACACTCTTCTACTTTTCATCTTTTTTATAGCTCTTCTCTTTTCTCCTGAGTTTAAGCAGTTCATCCAATGTCAGGCTGTTGAAATATTTCTGCATTCTCTCTCTTAGCCCGAGCCATACGCTTCTTACTTTACAGTCATCAAAATGTATGCAGTTTTTTCTCCTGGCTTTCTTGCGGTCGCATATAAGCTTTAAGACTTTTTTTTCAATAGCAATTACTATGTCCTCTGCCGATATCTTAGAGGGGTGCCTTGATAATATGTAGCCGCCCTTTACCCCCCTTGTGCTTTTTACAATACCGGCTCTTTTCATGGCCCGTAGTAACTGCTCTACATAGTCATAGGCGAGCCGCTCCTTGCCCGCTATGAAAGCCACGGGAACGGGCTTCCCGCTCTTATGCATATCCGCCAGGACTATGGCGCATGAAAGAGCGTAATCTAATCGTGAACTTACTTTCATAAAAACGAGTATACAATATCCGCTATTTTTTGTCAAGTATTATTTTCACATAACTTACGCGACTGATAAGGAGCGTAAGTT
>CAZBMI010000061.1:0-7141 GCA_964492885.1 uncultured Planctomycetia bacterium
GCTGCAAGCGCTGCCGGCTTTACAAGGCTCCATTTCCCTGTCGCATGACTCGTATCAGCGATAACGGGAAGATGGCTTAAGCGTCTTACCAGCGCTATCGCGCTTACATCCAGTGTAAATCTTGTAGCATCTTCAAATGTCCTGATGCCTCGCTCGCAAAGGACGACATTAAAATTTCCGTTTGAGAGTATGTATTCGGCTGACATAAGCCACTCCTTAATAGTGGACATCATGCCCCGCTTAAGAAGCACCGGTTTTTTTGACAAGCCGACCTCTTTTAACAGGTTGAAATTCTGCATATTTCTCGCGCCTATCTGTATCATGTCAGAATATCGCTCAACAATATCTATATTCCTTATATCCATCAGCTCCGTAACCACAGGAAGGCCCTCTTCTTTGCCTACCTGATAAAGATATTTTAAGCCCTCCTCGCCTAACCCCTGAAAAGCATATGGGGATGTCCTTGGCTTAAAAGCGCCCCCTCTTAAGATGCTTGCGCCTGCCTTCTTTACCTGCTTAGCGGTCTTTGAAAGCATATCATAATTCTCAACTGAACACGGCCCTGCCATCACCGCGAGTTTCTTACCGCCTATCTTAACTTTTCCCACGCTTACTACTGTCTTGTCCTGTTTGAACTCGCGCGAGACCAGCTTATAAGGCGACATGATAGCCATAACTTTTTCAACGCCCGGGAATACTTCAAGCGGTTGTGACCTTAAAATATCTTCTTCGCCTATAGCTCCTATGATAGTGCGCTCAACGCCGCGCGAGAGCATGGGCTTTAAACCCAGTTTTTTTAATTTGGCTGTTACGTGCTTTATCTGTTTTTCAGTAGCGTTCTGCTTAAAAACTATAATCATGGTTTATCCTTTAAGATGTTTAACCGCCTTTATAGGCACGGGCCTATCCCGAGCAGAAAAGCTCTTCGCAGGCAGCGATAAAACGCTTATTCTCCTGCATAGTGCCTATGCTTACCCTTGCCAGCCTCTTTAAGCCATAAGACTTCATGTCCCTTATGATAATACCTTTCTTAAGAAGCCCTCTGAATAACTCTGTACCGCTTAGGCCTTGTCCGGAGAAGAGCACAAAGTTCGCTTCAGTCTTAATAACATCAAAACCTAAGCCTACAAGCTCCTTTACAATAAACTTTCTACCGCGGGTTGTAATATCCTTCGCGCGCTTAACAAAGAGCTTATCCTCAAGCGCGGCACAAGCGGCATACTGCGCTGCCATGTTTACATTAAAAGGCTGTCGTGCCCTCTCGAGCCAGGAGATAAGCCTCTTATCGGCAATGCCATAACCTATTCTTAGTCCCGCAAGCCCGTATGTCTTTGAAAATGTTCTCAGCACAATAACATTACCTTTTCTTATATAAGGGGCTGTCTCGACGTAATCCACTGCCGCGATAAGTTCCTTGTACGCCTCATCAAGCACTACCAGCACGCGCTCAGGGCACCTTCTTAAAAATATATCCATACTCTTTTTGTCAAGATAAGCTCCTGTGGGATTATCCGGGTTACCCATAAATATAACTTTTGTCTTTTTAGATATAGCCGAAAGCATCTTCTCTAAGTTATATCTGAATACCGAAATGCCCTTGGCAAGCAGCTTTCTCCTTACCGGTATTGCGCGTATCTTTGCCGGCCTTGTCTTTGTAATGATCTTATATTCCGCAAAAGCCGGCTCTGATATCAAAACTTCGTCCTTCTCCTCCAAAAAAACCTTTGTTATAAGGTCAATAAGCTCATCAGAGCCATTTCCGATTATGAGGTTATCTGCGCTTAATTTAAGCTTCTGGCTCAACTTCTTCTTAAGATAGAAACACCCTCCGTCAGGATAGCGGTTTAAGCTGTCTATCTTTTGCCTTATGGCTTTCTTGGCCTTGGGAGATACGCCTAAAGGATTTTCGTTCGAGGCAAGCTTAATTATATCTTTAAGCGGGATATCAAGCTCGCGCTGTAACTCCTCTATCGGCTTTCCCGGCTCGTAAGGAACGAGCTTTTCTATGTTTTTTCTGGGTGATATTTTATTCATAATCATTATGTGCTAATTTGTCTTATCTGGCCTCGGGATAAGAGCCTAAAATCTTTACAAGGCTGCAGTGTCTTTCTAACTGTTTTATTGACTTTGAGATACTCTTATCATCTATATGGCCCTGCATATCGACAAAAAAGTAATATCTCCATGCCTTCTTTTTTGAGGGGCGCGACTCTATCTTTGTAAGGTTAATATTATTATTTTTAAAAGGCGCGAGCGTATCATGCAAGGCGCCTGCCTTGTCCTTCATTGAAAAGAGTATCGATGTCTTGTCCCTGCCTGTCCGGCGTTCGTCCTGCTTTCCTATTACCAGCAGCCTTGTTATGTTATGCGCTGCGTCCTCGAGTGAACGCGCCAATATATTCAACCCGTACTTTTCAGCTGCCAGTTTACTGGCAATAGCCGCGCGGTTGTTGCCGGATTTACAGCATACGGCAGCGGCAGTGGTGCTTGCCACGGGCACGAGTTTTGCATGCGGCATATTCTTTTCAAGCCAGTTCCTGCACTGCGCCAGGACCTGCTGATGCGAATAGACTACTTTTATATCGGAAACCTTTCTTAACCTGCTTACAAGATTATGCTGTATCGGAAGATACTCTTCCGAGCATATCTTCAGGTCAGAGTCAACAAACATATCAAGGGTATGGTTTACAGCGCCTTCTGTGGAGTTCTCGATAGGCACTACTCCGTAGCTGGCCCTGTCCCGCTCAACCTCTGTAAATACATCTGTTATGCTGTCACATTCCAGGTAATCTAAGGAATGTCCGAATTTTTTCAACGCGGCTATATGTGAAAAAGTAGCCTCGGGCCCGAGATAGGCTATCCTTACAGGATTCTGAAGCGCCAGAGAGCCTGACATTATCTCCCTGTATACAGCCTTTATGGACTCCTTGAGCATGGGCCCTTTATTCGCCTTCATAACCCTATTATAAACGTCAGCCTCTCTTACGGGAGAGAATACGGGCTTTGCCCTTTTGGATTTTATATTCCCTATATCTATGCTTAATTTCGCGCGTTCGTTAAGCAGGCGTAATATATCTCTGTCAATCCTGTCTATCCTGCCGCGCAGGTTCTTTAGTTTCTTCATCTTTAGAAACCTCCGTTTCTTGCGGGACGTCTTCCTTATTCGACTCTACGAGATTCTCTGATTTGGGTTTTTCGAATTCCAGATCCGCGGCCTTGAACTCAGGCAGCACAGGCAGTTGCTCTATTGAGTTTAATCCGAAATACTGTAAAAACAGAAGCGTTGTCCCGTAGAGGAAGGGCCTTCCGGCAGCCTCTTTCCTGCCGACTATCCTGATAAAGCCTTTCTGCTGTAAACTGCTTAAGACCCCGTCAACGCTTACGCCTCTTATAAACTCTATATCGGATTTCGCAACAGGCTGGCGGTAAGCTATGATGGCTATTGTCTCGAGACTTGCCCCTGTCAGGTAATTGCTCTGCTTTATATTGTATAGTTTTTTAAGCCATTTTCCGTAAACAGGATTTGTCACGAATTGAAACCCGCCTGCCACTTCTGTGATATCAAAACTCCTGTTTGACGTATCGTATTCCCGGTTGAGCTGCTCTACAAACTTCCGTATAGCCCTTGTATCTACATCACCTATAATATCTTTTATCTGCCTGGCCGCCAACGGCTTATCACTGGCAAATATAAGCGCCTCTATCAATTTCTTGATATATTCATCATCAGGCTGGACGGAGGAACCCTGTGTGCCCTTAGCCCTGCTTTGTCTCTTCCGCGTCTGTTCTGCCTGTTCCTGAGGCCTCTCCTGCGCCTGCGTTTTGCGGGTCTGCCGGGCTTGAGTCTCCGCCAGGGGCCGCTCCTGCTGAAGTCCTGCCTCTTTCTTCTGAATATTCTCCTGTGCCTTGTTCTCTTCTGCCATTATCTACCTCTTCTATCTTTGGCGGTGTAATTCTTTCCGAATTTCTTATTATCTTAATATCACCGAATATCCTGTCCTGCCTGACCAGGACCTCTTTCATCCTTATAAGCTCAAGCAGAGCTAAAAAAGTGGCTATTATATCTATCTTGCTTCTCGCCCTGTCAAAAAGTTCCAGGAAATATATCACAGGGATTTTGACGAGTATATGGAATATCTCGTGTATCTTTTCTGAAACAGTAACCTCGTCTTTTATTACTTCGTAAAACTTGTTCTTTGGAACCTCTTTAAGGACCTTTGAAAACGCTGAAAGCAGGTCAAATATACTGGCCTCAAAGTATAATTCATCATCTTCCTTATCGTCCTCTATAACCTGTTTTACTCCGGGCCTTGAAAATACCTCTTTCTGCTCAAGCTCTTTTGCCTTCAGCCTTTCAGCGGCTTCTTTAAACTTCCTGTATTCGAGAAGTTTCTTTACCAGTTCCTCGCGCGGGTCTTCTTCCTCTTTCTCCTCGTCCTGGTCTTCGGGGGGGAGAAGCATCTTGCTTTTTATGTGCATAAGGGTCGCGGCCATTACGAGAAATTCACCCGCTATATCCAAATCCAGCATGCGCATCAATTCCATGTATTTCAGGTACTGCTCTGTTATAACCGATATGGGTATATCCTCAATATTGAACTCGCCCTTTTTTATAAGATAGAGCAAGAGATCCAGCGGCCCTTCAAATATCTCGAGATTGACCTTATATGTCATCGTATCTTCATAGCCTTGTATACTTCGCGCATCGTAGAACTCGTAACCTCAGATGCTTTCTTTGCGCCTTTTTTCAAAACCGACTCTATGTAACTTTTGTCCTTTAATATAGCGGAACGTTTTCGTCTGTAAGGAGCCAGGTATTCTATGATTATATCCGCCAAGCGTTTTTTGCATTCTGTACAGCCTGTCTGCGCTGTTTTGCACTGCTTCTGTGTCTCATCCCGCATCTCTTTTGCGAATACCGTGTAATAGCTGAATACATTACACACGCCAGGATGTCCTTTATCCGAAAGTTTTACGCGCTTCGGGTCGGTTATCATGGATGAGACCTTCTTCTTTATAATATCCTGTGAGTCACCAAGCGCGATAAAATTATTATAACTCTTGCTCATCTTGCGGTTATCATTGCCTAATAATTTAGGAACTTCCGTAAGCAGTGGCGCAGGCTCGGGGAATATCGAGGTGTACATATTGTTAAAACGCCTTGCTATCTCACGCGTAAGCTCGAGATGAACCAGCTGGTCAACGCCTATCGGAACAGCGAGCGCCTTGTAAACAAGTATATCAGCTGCCTGTAATACAGGGTATCCTAAAAAACCGTATGTGGTCAAATCCCTTGTCTTTACCTGCCTTAACTGTTCCTTATATGTAGGGCACCTCTCAAGCCAGGACAGCGGTACCATATCGGATAATATAACAAACAACTCTATATGCTCTTTCACGTGAGACTGGATAAATATGGTTGATTTTTCCGGGTCAATACCCGCTGCAATCCAGTCCGCAGCCATCTCTATTATATAACTCTTTAAAGAAGACGGGTCCTGGTATTCGCTCATAAGGGCGTGCCAGTCCGCTACCATATAATAACAGTCATAGCTTGCCTGCAGGCTCTTCCAGTTTGTAAGAGCCCCTAAAAGATGCCCGAGATGCATAGGCCCTGTCGGCCTCATCCCGCTTAGTAAACGTTTCTTCATGTCTTCGGTCTTCGGTTTTCGGTGTGCGGTTTTCGATTCTATAAACTATCAACTATTAACTATCAAAGCCTTCTGGCTGTCTTCTCTATCTCAAAACACTCTATTATGTCGTTGGCCTCTATTTTGTTAAAATTCTCAAGCTTTACACCGCATTCAAAGCCTTCTGCAACTTCCTTTACATCATCCTTAAAGCGTTTTAAAGATGATATCTTTCCCTTATACTTTATCTCATCGCCCCTTATAAGGCGGCAGTTCATATTTCTTACAACCTTTCCTTTTTGTACAATAGAACCTGCTACTATGCCTGCCTTTGAAAGTTTCATAACAGTCTTTACTGCTATTCTCGCGGCAAAGACCTCTTTGATATCAGGCTCGAGCAATCCCTCCATGGCTGCCCTTATGTCAGATACGGCTTCGTATATTATATTATAAAGCCTTATGTCAACATGCTCAGCCTTGCCTGCCCTCTCGGCCTCAGGCGTCTTGCGCACATGGAAACCTATAACAATGGCGTTTGACGCTGCCGCAAGCAGTATGTCAGACTCATTTATATCTCCTACTCCTTTATGTATTATTTTAAGGCCCATATTCTTTGTACCAAGCTTTGTCAGCGAATCAGCAATAGCTTCGAGTGAACCTCTTACATCAGCTTTTAATATGACTTTAAGCTCTGTTATCTTACCTTTCTTCATTTCGGAATAGAGGTCCTCAAGAGTAATCCTCTCTACTACAGTAGCGTCTTCTTCTTTGCGTTTCTGCAGCCTTGACGAGCATATCTGCTTAGCCTTCTTTTCATCCGGAACAACCATAAAAGGCTCGCCTGCCTGCGGCACTCCGTTTAACCCCAATATTTCAGCAGGCTTCGAAGGCGGCGCGTTCTTTATACGGTGTATCTTATCATCAAGCAGCGCCCTTATCTTTCCGAAATAGGCCCCTGCTACTACTATGTCTCCCTGACGCAAAGTACCGTTCTGCACAAGAACAGTTGCGATAGGGCCTCCTCCCTTTGAAATCTTAGCCTCCACTACAATGCCTTTCGCGGATTTATCGGGGTTTGCTTTTAATTCCAGCATCTCTGCCTCAAGCAGTATCATCTCAAGAAGGTTGTCTATACCCTCACCTGTCTTTGCCGAGACATTAACAGTGATGGTTTTGCCGCCCCAATCCTCAGGCAAAAGGTCGGCTCCCGCAAGCTGTTTCTTGACCTTATCGATATCCACATCCGGTTTATCTATTTTGTTTATAGCCACTATGATAGGGACTTCGGCGGCTCTCGAATGGTCAATAGCCTCAATAGTCTGCGGCATAAGGCCGTCATCTGCGGCAACAACAAGGACAACTATATCGGTTGTATGCGCGCCCCTGGCCCTCATGGCGGTAAAGGCCTCGTGCCCGGGTGTATCAAGAAAACTTATACTTCCTTTATCCAGAACAACTTCATAAGCGCCTATATGCTGTGTTATACCGCCTGTTTCCCGGTCTGTCGCCTT
>CAZBMI010000062.1:0-7058 GCA_964492885.1 uncultured Planctomycetia bacterium
CTTGCAAGCACAAGCACCCTGAAATCTACAATATCTCCTTCTGCCTTGCTATAATCTTCTTGATACCGCTTTCAGCCAACGAGGTCATTTTTCTCATCTGCGCGCCGGTAAAAGGCGCCTTTTCCGCGGTACCCTGTATCTCGATAAACCTGCCTGATGATGTCATTACAATATTCATATCAACGTCCGCGCCGGAATCCTGTTCATAATCAAGGTCAAGTATCGCTTCTCCGCCTGAAATACCTACGCTTATCGCCGCGACATACTCTTTTACGGGGATAGATTCTATAAGCTTGTCTTTCTTCATTTTCTTAAAACACATGACAAGAGCTATAAACGCGCCTGTTATGCCGGCTGTCCTTGTCCCTCCGTCTCCCTGTATCACATCACAGTCTATCCATATAGTCCTCTCGCCTAATACCGCCATATCAACAACAGCGCGCAGAGACCTGCCTATCAGCCTCTGTATCTCGTGTGTCCTGCCGCCCTGCCTTCCCCTTGAAGACTCACGCGGTATTCTCCTGGTACAGGAACGCGGCAGCATACCGTATTCAGCAGTAATCCATCCCCTGTTTTTTCCGCGTAAAAACATCGGAACTCCCGCTTCAACAGAGGCGGTACATATAACCTTTGTATTGCCGGACTCGATAAGGCAGCTGCCTTCCGCGTACTTCATAAAATTGGTCTTTATCTTTAGTCTTCTCATAGCAACATTATCCTTTTTTTAACTAGGGACAGCGACTAGTTATTTTTTACCTGCTTTTCTTTCTGCCGTTTTGACCAAGGTCTCCCCTCAGGAAGAGGTCGTAATCGCCTTCCAACTATGCCCTCAATTTTTAACATGAATGAATTGCTGCCTGAGGGGCGTCCAGTTAATGTATTTGACTTAACTTTTTTTATTATATTATCATCCTGTTTTTCCATAAGATATTGACGCCAGTCTAAAACATTCAAATAAGGTTGTATATTTTCCAAAGACAATCTGACCTCACCCTTTTTAAGGTGCTCTTTCGCGCTTGACCACTGCCATTGGTCTGCTCTCTTGACAAGTTTAGCTCTCACAGGGTTATTTTCTACATACCTTACAGCTTCATAAAGATGGCTTTCATCCAATGGGCAAGAATAAAATCTACCCTGCCAAAGATGCCCTTTGTTGTTATTTTTCTTATTGTAATATCGTGAATATTTCATATGGCAGGTGTTAAATGTCTTGGATAAGGAATCCTGTTTTTCAGGGACTGATATAAAGTGTACATGATTAGGCATTAGGCAAAAAGCCAAAACATTCAGTTTGTATTTTTTGTGATATTCAGACATCCATCCAAGATATTTTTCATAATCAGAATCAACAGAAAAAGTCTCCTGCTGATAATTGCCCCGTTGAGTGATATGGTGAGGACAGCCAATAATTACGACTCTTGCTATTCTTGGCATAAAATTAGTTACACCCTTATGTATATTTATTGTTAATATTTAACTGGTCGCTGTCCCTAGTTAAAATCATCAGAATATTGTCCTTCCTTTTGAATCGATAGCAACTCTTACCGGAAAGTCCTCTACCTCCAGCTCGTATACCGCCTCCGGCCCTAAATCCTTGTACGCGACGTGCCGGGCGCTTTTTACTCTGCTTACAAAATATGCGCCAGCTCCGCCTATTGCGACAAGATAGACTGCCTTATATTTCTTTATAGCCTTTATGACGGCGGGTGACCTCCTGCCTTTTCCTATTGCGCCGGCCAAACCTTCTTTTAAGAGTTTGGGCGTGAAATCATCCATGCGCTTTGATGTAGTGGGCCCGCATGAACCTATATTAAAGCCGGGCCTTGGCGGCGTAGGCCCGCAATAATATATAATATTGCCTTTTAAGCTGACGGGTAACGGCCTGTTTTCTTTAAAGGTTTTGTGAAACCGCTTATGCGCCGCGTCGCGCGCGGTATAAATCCTGCCGCATAAGAGCAGGTCATCTCCTGCTTTAAGGTTCTTTATTTTCTCTTTTGTAAGTGGTAATTTTATTTTCTTCATAGGTTAGATTACACAGCTCGCGCTGCGCGTGGCATGGCATCCTATCTTTATGCATAGGGGAAGACCTGCTATATGAGTGGGAAAACTCAATATATTTACAGCAAGGCATGTTGTCCTCCCGCCTAAACCTGCCGGGCCTATGCCCGAACCGTTAAGCCTCTTTATTATCTCTTTCTCCATGCGCGCTAAATGTGCTTTTGGATTTTTTCTTCCCGCGGGCTCTAAAAGGGCCTTCATTGCCAAAAGCGCTGCTTTGTCAAGCGTGCCTCCTATGCCTATACCTATAAAAAGCGGCGGGCAGGCGTCAGGGCCGGCTCTTTTGACATAATCTACTATATGATTAACAATAACTTTTTCCGAATCCGCGGGTTTCAGCATAATAACAGTACTGGCATTTTCGCTGCCAAACCCTTTAGGCATTACTGTAAGCCTTAGCCTATCCCCTTTCTTAATATCATAGTGTATTACGCAGGGGGTATTTGTGCCTGTATTCTTCCTTAAGACAGGGTCATACACAACGGATTTTCTTAAAAACCCCTCCCTGTATGCTGACTTGATGCCGTCTGTAACAGCCTTTTTTATATCGCCGTCTATATGGATATCCTGTCCGATTTCGCAAAAGACCTCCGCGATACCGGTGTCCTGGCATATTGCTATGCGCTCTCTCTTTGCTATTTTCGCGTTCTCAATAAGAATCTTAAGTACATCTTTAGCTTTAGAAGTCTTTTCAAGCTTAAGCGCTCTTTTAAGCTCTGTAAAGATGTCTTGCCTTAATGAAAAATTAGCTTTAAGCGCTAAGCGCTTAACAGTCTCTTTGACTTTTTCAGCTTTTATCTTTCTCATAAACTCTCTCAACCGTAGTCTTTATGCCTCCGCGCAGGTTAAACTCACCCGTAATCTTAGCGTAACGCGGTTTACACGAAGAGATAAAATCATCAAAAATCTTATTTACCACATGCTCATGAAAAATACCTACAGACCTGTAAGAAGCAAGATAGAGCTTAAACGACTTAAGTTCCACGCAATAGATATCGGGGGTATATTCTATGTTTATTACCGCGTAATCAGGAAGCCCTGTTTTCGGGCATATGCATGTAAACTCCGCGGTCCTTAAAAAGACCTTGTAGTCCTTATCAGGATACTTGTTCTTCCATTTGTCTATCTTCGGCGTGCGCAGCTTCCTTATCTTTGCCTGTAAACCACGATATGTTCTCTTCATTTTACTCCCAGCATCTTATGCGCCTGAGGGATTACAAAGACGCTGTTAAGTATCTTAAGCGCCCTTTCCTGCAAACTCAAAATCATATCACCTGATATATTAAGCTCGCGGGAGGCCTTTTTAGTCTCGGGCTGTATAACAAAAGGTATGTCAAAATTAATATTCTTTATAATCCCTACTGCCTTATCGAACTCCTCGAGTTTCAACTCTTCAGAGACCACTGCCTTTATAAAAAGCTCTTTTTTAAAAGCCTCCTGAATAAAACTCTCATGCTCCTGCCAGCAAGGCGCGTTTCTGCTGACACTCGGCAGTTTTATGTCAACAGAGAGCATATCAATATATTCTATAACGCCGCAAAGCTTGTCAGTAAGGGTGCCGTTGGTCTCCAGGTATATCTTAAGGCCCCTGTCGATAATACAGGGCAAAAGGTTCTGCAAAAACTCAGCTTGCATTAAGGGTTCGCCTCCTGTCAGGGCTATCCAGTTATGTATGTGCGAGGCATTTAAGTCATCTATCCTGTGGAGAATATCCTCAAGAGAAAGCTTATCAGGCTGATTATTCTTATCAGTATCACAGAAAGAGCAGTTTAGATTGCAATTTCCAAACCTTAAAAATATCTGTCTCTGCCCTATCCGCAGCCCCTCTCCCTGGACAGATGAGAATATCTCCAAAATATCAGCTTTCTTTTTCATTATCCTATCAACGGGTCAGGAATACCGGCAGAGTGAAAACCCCTTCTTCTTATAACGCAGGAGTCGCACTTCCCGCATGGTGAACCTTCGCCCTTATAACAGCTCGAGGTATGCTCAAAAGGAACCCCCAGCTTAAGACCCATATCGATTATATCCTTTTTATTCTTATTAATCAATGGATATAGTATGCGTATGCCCCTGCTTCTGACGCCTGTCTTTGTGCCCTTGTTAACAGCGGATTCAAAGGCCCTTAAAAATGAGAGCCTGCAGTCAGGGTATCCGCTGTAATCTATCTGATTGGCTCCTATAAATACAGACTCCGCGTTTATAGCCTCTGCAAAAGATGCCGCAAAGCTCAGGAATATTATATTGCGCGAAGGGACATAGGTGCTGGGTATATCTTTTCTTTTATTGATGCTACGGGGCAATATGCTCTTTTTATCCAGTAATGAGCTGCCTTTCCATGGAAGTTCTATCTTTATCAAATGCCTCTTTAGCTTACTCAATTCCGCAAGGCGTTTCGCGCAAACAAGCTCTTTTCTGTGGCGCTGGCCATAGTCAAAACTTAAACACGATACATCATATCCTTCTGAGAGCGCGTAATAGAGCGTAACGGCTGAGTCAAGGCCTCCTGAAACAAGTACGATAGCTCTTTTAGTAGGGCTCTTTTTTCTGATTGTCTTAACCGGTTTGCGCGGGCTCATATAAAACTACCCTGTCTCTTGTTAACGGGCTTATTATAATACACAGCGCATGAACCCGGTGTCTCCCATACCGAAACACTCTCAAGCATAACAGGTTTCTTAAATTTCTTGTTTAAGCTGTTAAATATATGCTCAGCTATCAATTCCGATGTTGGGTTATATTTTTTAAAATGCGCTATCCTGTTAAGCTCCGTGTGATCAAGCTTGCTTAAGACGTCTTTCAGCATTGCTCTTAGTTCTTTAAAATCCAGCACCATTCCTGCCTTGTCAAGGTTATCAGAGACAACAGAGGCCTCGACCTTCCAGTTGTGTCCGTGCAGGCTCTCACATTTTCCCTTATATTCTCTTAGCCTGTGCGCTGCGCTGAAATACGACTCTACCTTAAGCTTATAAGCCATTTTTTATCTTCCTTACGTTTACAAGTTTCCTGCCCAGGAACCTCTCGCCTATCTCTTTAAAGCGCGCCGGTTCATCGCTTACGAAAAATTTTACGCTTGCCTTTCTTCGCGTAGCGCATAAAGCGCCCTGGTTTTTCAGTAAAAGCCCGGCAGAGGCTGCTGTGGATTTTGCCGAATCCACAAGAGATATCCTCCTGCCCGCGATATCGGCTATAGCCTTTTTAAGCAGGGGATAATGCGTGCATCCCAGTACAAGGGTATCTATGTTTCTTGCCTTAAGCGGTTTTATATATTTGCCTATAACATCATGCGTAATCTTTGTGTCAAGCCAGCCTTCTTCCGCTAAAGGGACAAAGAGCGGACAACTTAGTGAAAATACTTTTGCGCGGGGAGATAGTTTAAGTATCTGCCTCTTATATGCATTGCTTGCTATTGTGGCGGAAGTTCCTATAACCCCTATTCTCTTGTTTCTGCTTATGCCAACGGCATCAGATGCTCCCGGAGCAATAACACCTATAACAGGTATCTTAAACTTTCTTCTTAGGGCAGGTAAAGATACGCTGGATGAGGTATTGCACGCAACCACTATCAATTTCACATTGTGTTTATCCAGGAAGAGGCCATTTTCCAGGGAGAACCTTATTATGGTCCGGCGTGATTTGCTGCCATACGGCACGCGGGCAGTATCTCCGAAATAGATAATCTCTTCTCCCGGAAGGGCTTTTACCAGTTCCTTTACAACCGTAAGCCCTCCGACGCCTGAATCAAAAACCCCTATAGGCTTTCTGCTCTTATTTTGTAAAGGCTTCCTCTGTCTCATACTCATTCTTGTAATCTATAATGCCTTCGGCTATGGCATTTGCCACTTTCTCGCGGTAAAAGCCGTCTTTAAGCTTTTTTGCCTCCTGCTTATTTGAGATAAATCCTACCTCTATAAGTATAGACGGCATCTTAGCGCCTTTTAAGACATAAAAACGCGCGCCCTTCCGGCCCCTGTCTCTCGCGCCTAACTGCCTGCAGGCAGAATGTGTTATATATTCTGCGAGCTCAATGGATTCCCGCCTGTTTTCGCTATAGCGCATATCCCACAAAGTAGCCTCCAGGCTATTTGAGGGTTTTACATAACCAAAAGAAGAGTCTTCATATTTTAAAAAGGCATTTTCCGCGGCAGCTATAGCGCGCGCGTTATCATCAATCGCCTCTGACAAATAAAACACCTCAAAGCCTTTGGCTCTTCTTGAATGGGCGGCATTAGCATGGATACTTATAAAAAAATCCGCGTCTTTCTTATTGGCTATGTCAGCCCTTCTCCACAGTGATATAAAAGTATCATCATCCCTCGTAAGATAAACTCTTATGCCCGCTTTCTCAAGATAACGCTTGAGCCTCCTGGAGATATCAAGCGTTATATCTTTCTCCCGTATACCGTTGCTTACGGCCCCCGGGTCTTTTCCGCCATGGCCCGGGTCCACTACTACCTTTTCTATTGTATAAACAGGTTGCGCGGCTACAAGTCTCTGCCGCTTAACCGGTTTCCTCTCTTTTATAAAAGCCTTCGCCAGTATTGTCTCTGAAAAGTTTTTGGGAATAAGTATAATGCTTTTTCGTAATATAACAGGGCCGTCAAGTTTAAACGGAATGCCGTTTACCAGCGCGGTGTCGCTTGTAATACCGAGCTCTACGGACTTGCCGCCTTTATTCAAGCTCAGTTTCTTCGCAAAAGCATCCCACCGGTATGTCAATCTGTAGGCATCAACAACAGATTTCAGCCCCAGATAGGATACACCCTCTATCTTACAGGCAGGGCTGTCTATAGAGGCCCTCTCTCTTACAGGGGTTGTCGTGCATCCCGCAAAAATCAACAAAAGTATTATTGGGACACTCCTAAAGGGGACACCCCTGAGCTTGAATTGTGCTGTTTTTTGTTCTTTTTTTACAAACATGTCTAAAATTTTCAGCATAAAAGAATGGTGGAGGCGGAGGGAATCTAACCCGTCGCTTTCGCTCCTTAAGAAAAAACCCT
>CAZBMI010000063.1:0-6461 GCA_964492885.1 uncultured Planctomycetia bacterium
TGAACACGGCGTTAAGGAGTGTTGTGCGCACTGCTGTTTATCATAGCATAAAGCCTTTTGCCGTTATACATGGATACAGGGGCCTTATAAAAGACGCCTTCGAAGAGTTTAACAGGCGTTCTGTAAGCAATATGATGAATTTAGGCGGTACTATAATAAAGACCGCGCGCTCGGAGGAGTTTAAGACAAGGAGAGGGCGCTTAAAAGCCGCAAGGAATCTGAAAAAACACAAGATAGACGGCCTTGTCGTAATAGGAGGAAACGGCTCGTTTAAGGGCGCGCATCTCTTATGCGAGGAACACGGTATAAGGTGCATAGGCGTTCCGGCGACGATAGATAACGATATTAACGGAACAGATTACTGTATAGGGTCCTTCACGGCTGTGGGTGTCGCGCTCGATGCCATAGATAAGATACGTGATACTGCCACGAGTCTCGAGAGGATATTTGTCGTAGAGGTAATGGGGAGGGAGTGCGGTTATATAGCAATGAGAGTTGCCCTTGCCGGAGGGGCTGAAGAAGTCCTGCTTCCTGAAAAGAAACCTGATTTCAAAAAGATATGCTTAGAGATAAAGTCGGCTCGTAAAAAGGGCAAAGTAAGCTGGATACTTATAGTGGCAGAAGGCGCGGGCCACGGCCATAAGATAGCAGATGATATCCAAAAGATGACAGGATACGAGACCCGTGTAATAGTCCTTGGCCATATACAGCGCGGCGGTTCTCCGGACGCTATAGACAGGATTATTGCCTCCAGGTTAGGTTCCTGGGCAGTGACCTCCTTAATTGAAGGCGAAACAGACAAGATGGCGGGAATTATGTCAAACAAGGTTATTCTTACGCCTTTTTCAGAGGCATGTAAGCGTAAAAAAGAGACAGACGACGAGCTTTACAAGCTTTTAAAAGTGCTGGAAGCGTAGAAGGTATTGTATAAAAACGGCCGGTGTTATTTTTAATAGAAAGGCCGTTATATTATTTTAAAAAGAGGTTTATTTATGCTCGAACGCATGGCAGTTCTTGTCTTACAGCTTGGTATAATAATATTCGCAGCCAGGGCGGGAGGAATATTATTCGAAAAATTCCGCATGCCCGCCATAATAGGTGAAATAGCCGCAGGAATCGTTATAGGCCCCTATTTTTTGGGAAGTATAAACATTCCTTCCTTAGGCCATGAGCTCTTTCCGATATACGCAAGCTTTCCTATCTCTTTCGAGCTTTACGGGTTTACAACCGTGGCGTCGATTGTGCTTCTGTTCCTGGTGGGGCTTGAGACAGACCTTGACATGTTTGCCAAGTATTCTGTAGCAGGAGCCATGGTGGGAACCGGCGGTGTTATAGCGTCTTTTATCTTCGGGGATATAACCGCTGTTATGCTTTCAAAATATCTCTTTGGCGTTCAATACAGCTTTTCGCACCCTGTCTGTTTATTTCTCGGGGTTATATCAACAGCAACCTCAGTGGGGATCACAGCGCGAATATTATCGGGACAGAAGAAGATGCAGTCGCCCGAAGGCGTTACCATAATATCAGGCGCTGTAATAGATGATATACTTGGTGTTATAGCGCTTGCCATAGTAATAGGTATCGCCAAAAGCGGTCATGTGGAGTGGTCAAAGGTAGCTGTGATAGGCATAAAGTCAGTGCTTATATGGCTGGGATTTACGGCAGCAGGCCTTTTCTTTGCCAGAAACATAAGCAGTTTTCTTAAAAAGTTCAAAGATAGCACTACAATCACTACTATGGCACTGGGGCTTGCGCTTATAGTAGCGGGGATATTTGAAAAAGCAGGCCTCGCTATGATTATAGGCGCTTATGTTACAGGCCTTTCTTTATCAAGGACAGACCTGGATTACGTTATTCAGGAGAAGCTTTCATCTCTTCATAAATTCTTTGTTCCCATCTTCTTTTGCGTTATGGGAATGATGGTAAATCTAAGTACTGTATTTTCCAGCCATATACTAATTTTCGGGGCAATATATACAATTGCCAGCATAGCCGGTAAAGTCTTAGGCTGCGGATTGCCCTCGCTTTTTCTTAATTTTAACACGCGAGGAGCCCTAAGAGTAGGACTTGGCATGACCCCGCGCGGAGAGGTGACGCTTCTTATGGCAGGCATAGGCTTGTCAGCAGGCATATTAAACCAGGAAACTTTAGGCGTTATAGTAATGATGACAATAGTAACAGCGCTTATAACGCCTGCTATGCTGGCATCTTTGCTTAAGTCCGATGCCCCTGTGGTGAAGAGGCAGAGGCCTAAGAAGGAGAAGGCGCAGAGTATACGTTTTGACATGCCTACCCCGGATACAACAGAGCTCGTATTAAGCAGGGTCGTAACAGCCCTGCATAACGACGGTTTTTATGTGCACAGGCTTGATACAGGCGAAAGAGAATCGAGGCTGTATCAGATAAGGAAGGATAACATATTCATGGGCATGCGTACTACTTCCACGCTTATAGAATTCGATTGCAGGGGCGAGGATTCTGTTTTTATAAATACACTTGTTTTTGAAGTGCTGTGCGAACTTGAAACAACCATGAAACAGCTCCAGCAGCTTACGGATACCTCATCCATAAAAAAGAAGATATTCGCCATGACAGACAGCATGCCTAAGCGCAGGAAGAACGTCGCCAAAGTCATTCAACCCAATGCTGTTGAGTCTGAATTAAAAGGAAGCTCAAAGCAGGAGATAATAGAGGAGCTTGTGGATATAATAATACGCTCAGGCCAGTTAAGCATTAATTCGAGGCAGGAGGCTGTAAAGGATATATTGGAGCGCGAGAAGATAATGTCAACAGGCATGCAGGATAATATAGCGCTTCCTCATGCCAAGACAGGCATGGTAAATGAGGTTAAATGCGCTGTAGGCGTAAAAAGAGAGGGTGTTGATTTTAAATCATTAGATGGCGAGCTTTCTAAGATTTTTGTGCTTGTTCTTTCGCCAAGAGGGATTACGAGCCCTCATATAAAATTTTTAGCCGATATCAGCCAGCTCCTGATGAATGCTAACCGCAGGAAGAAGCTTATAGACTCGCGGAATAACCAGGAGCTTTATAAAGCGCTTATCGAGGAGAACGCCTGAGCAGTATAAGCGCTATAATAAAGAACACAGTGTTTGTAATATGAGCAGCGACAATAGGCGGTAAAAGGCCGCCCTTTCCCATTGCGAGCACAAAATATATAGAGCCGTAATATAAGAGCCCTATACTGATACTTATTCCTATCCCCGCCATGGCCCCGCCCCTTTTTGTTGTAAGGGCAAAAGGTATTCCTATCAGCATTATTATAAGTGACACAAAAGGCAGGGCGCCTTTAAAGTAAAGCTCTGTTTTTAAGCTGTTTAACATTTTGGGATTCTGGCCCGAGAGCCTTTTTATGTAGTCTCTCAGATCTCTGTAACTCATGTATCCTGTCTGCATCTCGAATTTAAGGAGCTCTTTCGGTGTTTCGGGAAAATCCAGAACCTTCTTCTTGAACACAAGCGGGTTTCCTTTACTCTCTCCCGATGCGTCGAAGTTATATATTACGCAGTTGTAAAAAGACCATTCTCCGTCCTGCCATACCGCCTCTGAGGCAAGTATCTTTTTTCTGAGTATGTGCTGCCTATCATGCTCAATAATGATAATTCCTGTAAGTTTACTATCCTCCGGCTTAAACTCCTGGGCATATATAAGCTGGTTATCTTTGCCGTATACCGTGAGGTCCTTTATGGTCTTCAGTTTCTCGCTGGTATCATAGGTCTTCTCCATGTATTCGGCCTTTATTCTTTCCCCGGTTATGACACCTTTTGGCACAGCGTTCTCATTTACTATAAAGCTTATAAGGCTTAGTATAATCGCCGCCGCGAATACAGGAAAGAGCAGCTGATTTATGCTTATGCCGCATGCCTTTGCGGCGGTAAGCTCGTTGCTCTTATTAAGAGCGCTCAGCATGTAGACGGTTGCCAGAAGCGTTGCTATCGGAATAGTCTGCACAAATATAAGCGGGGTAAAAGACAGGTAGTATTCGGCAAGTATGCCCAAGGGGACTTTATTGCGCAGTATCTCATCTAAATGCCCGAAGATATCCATTACTACATAGAGAAGTATAAACAGAAACAGGCAATACGCCAAAGGCATTAAGAATTTCTTTATTATGTAGCGCTCAAGTATTTTCATTGCTCTATGATTACAAAGATTAAGGCTATGCCTATTATAAAATAGACGGCGTTTGCTAGCCATACACCGGCTATCGGAGGCAGGATATTCCTGAGGGCAAGAGACATTCCGCCGAAGAGGAGGAGATAGTACCCGAACAGTATGAGCAGGCTTATCACGAAACCTATGGATTTTTCACGCCTTTTTGTATTTATCGCCAGAGGCAATGCCACAAGCACAAATACAAAACTTGAAAACGCCATTGCTATTTTTTTGTGTATCTCCACAAGCATTGTGCGTATCTCTTTTTTTATATGCGCTGATTGAACATCTTTTGCTTTCATGTCAGCTATTTCATCCTTAAGCTCCCTTACGGTCATGTCCTTGTATTTTTTTCTGAAGGTCTTTTGGGAAAGCTCTTTATCCAGGTCAAGGGTCATGTTATAGGTTTTGAAATTCAGCTTGTAGAATGTTCCCGGCTCTTCGGGATCAGGCTCATCAGCCGTGCCGTCTTCAAGCTTTAATGTTATAGCGTTCCTGTCGGGGTGGGTTATAAACTCACCGGTCTTTGCTATTATCGTTCTCGTAGGGCCGTCTTCCCCGAGCTGGTATATCAGTATGTCCTCAAGCTGATTATCTTTTACGCCGCCTATACGCACTATATACCCCTGAAAACTCTTTATAAATGCGCCCGGTTCTAGATAAGCCGCGGGATTTTTAAGCGCGGCGCCTTTTACCAGTTTTATCGAGGCGAAATGCGACGCGGGCAGTATCCTGTCATTTAAATATACACAACCAAGGCTTATCATAAGCGCTATTATAAGAACAGGAAGGCCTATCCTGTAGAGGCTTATACCACTGGCTTTCATTGCTATTACTTCGTTATCAGAGGCAAACCTGCTGAAACACAGGACAGTTGCTGTCAGTATTGCCATCGGTATGGTATAGCTTAATATGTAAGGTACAAGATAGAGGAATAGCTTGATGACATCTCTTATGTCTACACCTTTATTCAGCAGCAGGTCAGCCAGTTTAAGCATGTTTCCTATAAGCAGCACAAAGGTGAAGACCCCGAGAGAGGCTATCAATGGGCCGAGTATTTCTTTGATTACATAGCTTCTTAATATCTTCATTTTTAAAGCTCACGCGCCTTTTGTCAGGGTAAGCACCGAGACAGACTTCGCGCCGTTTTCGATTAAGACCTTAGAGCATTCATTGGCTGTTGAGCCCGTTGTAAAGACATCATCTATAAGCAGCACGTTTTTATCTTTAAAGCTTTCGACATCTTTACAGGCAAAGGCGTTTTTTATGTTCTTTATCCTGTCAGACTTTTTTAAACCTACTTGCTCTTTTGTCTTTGTTCTTTTTGATATGCATTTTACGGAATAACCCGCATTAACCGCCTGCGCAAGTTCTTTTGCAAGTACTACAGACTGGTTAAAACCTCTTTTTATCCTGTCCGCGCTATGCATAGGCACTGCTGTTATAAGCTCTATATCTTTATAAGCGCTGTGATTGTTTATAAAAGTAACAAGCAGGCACGCAAGCGGCTTTTTTAGAAAAAGCCTCCTGTTGTATTTAAACCTATGCACAAGCTCTTTTATAAGGCCTTTGTGTTTATAGCAATGCCAGGCCTCTTTAAAAAATAACCCCTTATAAACAGGTGTCCTGAAAGGGGATAGGTTGAGCTTGAGGCTGCCAAGGCATTCCCGGCAAAGGTAGATTTTATTGTTATCAGATAAAACTTTTCCGCAACACTGGCAGGATATTGGAAAGACCAGGCTTAACGCAGACCGCGACACCTCGCTAATGAGCTGTTTCATACCTCGATAATATACCACCAAAAAACCCCCTTGTCAAGCCAAGGGGACGGTCCTAAAGGGGACACCCTTAAGCACGGAAAATGACAGAATTTTGCAAAAATTTTTATATTTATTTTAATTACATAGATAGCTTACCTTGTTGTCATTCTGAGGCGTAAGCCGAAGAATCTATTATCTTGAGACCCTTCGAATACTTCGTATTCTCAGGGTATAATTTTTGCATATGATTTACGCTCATTTTATTCGCGTAAATCATGCAACCGCGTTGTCATTGCGAACACAAGCCAAGCAATCTCAACGTTTGGGTTTGCTTCGGTCGTTTACCCCGTACCAAATTTTATATTTGGTTCGGGGCTCGCGCTCCCTCGCAAAGACAAAGGGCAAGTCATTGCGAACGAAGTGAAGCAATCTCAAATGCTTGAGACCCTTCGACTCGCCACTTGCAGTGGCTCTCTCAGGGTATAATTTTTGCATATGATTTACGCTCATTTTATTCGCGTAAATCAT
>CAZBMI010000063.1:6561-6956 GCA_964492885.1 uncultured Planctomycetia bacterium
GCAAAAATAATACTTGCATATATTTTGTTTTTACATATAATAGTCTTAACTTTCCTTAAAGAAACAATAACCATAAATATAATCAGAAAGGAGTACAAACAAGTGGGGTTTATAACATCAAAGGCTATATTTGAGAAGGCTTTAAAAGAAGGTTATGCTGTCGGCGCGTTTAATGTAAATAACATGGAGATAGTCCAGGGCATAACAGAGGCGGTAAAAGATAAGAAAGCGCCTCTTATATTACAGGTATCAGCAGGCGCGCGCAAATACGCCAGGCACGCGTATCTTGTCCATCTTATCGAGGCGGCAATGGAGGATACAGGCCTGGATATAGTCCTGCATCTTGACCATGGAGAGGATTTTGAGATATGCAAGGCATGTATTGACGGAGGGTT
>CAZBMI010000064.1:0-6816 GCA_964492885.1 uncultured Planctomycetia bacterium
GAGATACGGAATTACCCGCTACTGTCTGGTTTGGCTCCGGTGTCTTTACATAGCTCGAGTAATATCCTACTGGGTAGGTAAGCCATACCGGTATATAGAATGTATCTGTTAGGCCGTTAATATCGGTTACCCTAAGCATCGCCACATAGTAACCTGAAAACTGATAATTATATTCAGGCAGGTCTGAGGCCTTTGTGGTTGAACAGTCAATAACTTTATCTCCGTTAAAATCCCATTCGTATTTTGCTATCGAGCCTGTGCTTAGAGAGTGGTCAAATACAGCTTTTACAGGGAGTATTCCGTCTATCTTGCCGGCATTGGTAATACTGCTATATGATACTGTAGCATTTGCTCTCACAGTGGCTTCATTGCCTGAAACTATCACGACGGCTGTATCGTAGGAAGATACATTAGCCTCTGTATGTGCTTTTAATACAGCCCTGTATACACCGGGCGCTCCGTATACATGAGTAACATCCGCAAATCCTGTCCAGCTTGAATTCTCTATGGCGCTGGACCAATCACATGCTCCGTCTCCTTCAAAATCCCATTGGAGTTTTTTGGCATAACCATAACTGTTTCCGCCCGCGGGAGCGCCATAGCCGCCGAGTGATACGGCATTACCTGCTGTAGACTCTATGACCGTATCATTGAGATATACCTTTGGCCTGTACTCTGAGCCATCCCAGCTTGTAGCGTTTATCATCATGCTCATGTCGGCAATACCCGAAAGTCCCTGCGCGTCCGTTACTTTTATCCCGCCCTTATATATTCTTGATACTGTATCGCTATAAGTTCTTGTTACATTAGCGGATTTTGATAATGAGGCGTCATATTCTCCGTCACCTGTCGTATCCCATTGATATCTTACTATATTATTACTAGCTGTGGCCGTTGCCTTAAGCTCTTTCAGAGAAGGTACTGTAACTTCATTTGGCGCGGGATACGGAAGAAGCCCTCCTGAAAGCTGTACAGCCGGAGCTGAAGCGGGTTTTGTAACTGTTACTGTAGCTGTTGCCGTATCTATTTTGCCCAGGCTTGTTGTAGCGCGCATCCTTACATTATATGTTCCGGCTGAGGTGTACTTATAGCTTACAGCGCTTCCCTCTGAAGCATAATGCCATCTGTCATAGGTTCCGTTCCCGTCAAAATCCCATTCATATTTTACTACACCGCTTCCGGCAGCTGTTGAAGTAAAGCTTACATCAAGCGGAAGCTGGCCGCTTGAAGGAGAAGCTGATAAGTCTAATGCTATCGTTGTATCGTATATATTAAAACCGTTTGCTGTTAATTTATATTCTTCTATATCCCAAAGGCCTGTATTACTGGTATCTTCGTAAGCATTATACGGGTCTGTTGGTTCCGCGTCATAGGCATTTGGTATATCGTCAAAATCAGTATCCGCTCCCCCTTCTATTGTTACTGATGCCGTAAATCCTGTTTTTGCCAGTGAGCCGAATTCAGCAAATGCCAAAGGCGCGTCAAGCAGGCAGACCCCTATAACAAGCAAAATGCTTACACATTTTACCGCGAGGCTGCTCTTTATGTTTCTGTTTAACGCGATACGCATATTATTTACCTTGGGAATGCGCATAATCCTTTTGTCATTGCGAGCCTTGCGTAAGCCAAGGCGCGGCAATCTTAAATGTTTGAGATTACTTCGTCGCCTTCGGCTCCTCGTAATGACAATATATGCATTATGCGCTCACCCTTTCATTTACTTTCTTTTTCGGGCATCAACATGCTGATATTGTTTCCCGATACCTCAAATTTCCCTTCCCTGACTACACTCGGTATCTTATCCTCATAATTCAATTCGGCCGTGACTGTATATATACCGTCTTTTAAAAATGGATTTCGCCATCCTAACCTGTAAACATTGCTTTTGCCTCTTAAAACTATACTGGGCTGTGAAAGAAACATATCTTTTAAAATCTCGCCTTTGCTGTCTTCGACTGAGACCTTAACATCCGGAACTATGTGAACATTGCCTGTATTCTCAACCTTAACCAGCACATTAAGGTCATTGACATTATTTATATTCTTAGTATAAGTAACTTCAATATTATCTATATCAAGGCTGTAATCTTCTGTCCCCTTTATTATCAAATATAACGGCACGCCGTTTCTTATATTAAGCTGGGACCGCTCCGCGTCTTTATAGCATAAGAATAGCATGGCTACCATTTCTCCGGCAGCGTCTTCAGGCGTAAAAACCCTGACAACAATAGGACTTGCCTGGCCTGCTTTAATATAAGCGTTATTACTCTTTATCTCCAGCCACTCATAAGGGTCTTTATTGCCTGACCAGCTTTCAGGCTCTATTGTAACGCTCACGTCTTTTTTGCCTGAATTATATGCCTGGTACTTTACAACCGTCTCTTCACCCGGCTGCAGCAAAACCACATGCCTCTCTGGAGTAACGGTTATTCCCGCCTGCGCAGAAAACGCCTGCATCTGAATTAGAGCGAAAATAAAAATTATGGCAATTTTTCTCATGCTATTTTAACACCTCAATACGTATCGAATTTTATGTCATCCAGGTATATAACGCACCCGTCAGGAGCAGGGTCATGGTCATCAGCAAATATGATAGCAAGCCCTCCGGTCACATTCGACATATCTCTTGTCATAACCGGGATCATATACTGCTGCCATGATGTGCCTAAAGCGGGCGTGCGCCATAAAGGCGGTGTCTGGCCGCAGGAATCCCATGTATTGCCGAAATAAACCTTAATCTGCATTCCTGTATTAGCCGAATCTGTCCTTGCCCAGAAAGTCAGATAATCCGACCCCCTTAAATCATACCCGTTATTGGTAGAACTGCTTCCGGTTAAAGCCCATATATTCGACGGTTCAAGCCACATGATTCCGCCCCATTTCCAGCCGTCGCTTCCGGATCCGCCATTCCACGTAATCTTAAACACATGCGTTCCCGAATGGGGCGCTACCTCTTTGCATTTCGCGTTAACGCTGAACTGTCCGGCATAATTGTACCATCCTGCGGGTTCGAAATGGTTATCCAGCGTAGCCCCGGGCTCATTAGGGTACTCTGTCTTAGGCGCGTCTTTATAAAGGTAAATCGGAAAAGGAGATATACCCTTAAACGCCTCAACAGTAAGCGTTGATGTCTTATATTCCGAGCTTACAGAAGACATTGTAAAATTGGCAGCCAGATATATATAGGCCTTTTTGGGGTTGCCGCTTCTGCCGCCTTCATTCCAGGCTATACCTGCCTGATTCCATAAGGTTACATATTCCTGGCCGTTTACAAACTTCTCGTTCATGGAAGTAACAGGGTCATCAGTAGTATTCTTATCTTTCAGGAAATGCCATTTATATTCACTAAACCCTGAATTATCAGAACGAGGCACAGGAGCAGAAGGACTGCTAATCAGGGAATCTGATATCTTCCATGCCATCGGGGTGGCGATTATGGTATTGCCTGCCTTAATCAGACCTGCGGGGTCAGCTGTACCTGTATATTTGGGATTTGCCGAGGCATTTTCATTATCCGTATAAAACTGAATGCCCCAGCCCTGAGGAAGGCTCTCATGAGAAATCTCTATATACTGGTTTGCCACCTTCCATCCGGTCTGGCCCGCGTTTACATTGCTCCACGTAATAAGGCCGTTCGGGGCAGGTTGATTATCGCTGATATTTCTGACAGATATACTTACAGTGCCGCTTTCCGCGTTTATCACAGAAACAGCCGCGCTGTCTGCCGAAGACTTACCCGCGACAGCCAATAAACAGGCTGTTATAGTAAGCAAAAACATAATCTTCTTGTGTCTTCTGCTGTGTAGATTCATAATCATTTCTCTCATTCGTTAAATTTTACCGCGATATTTACAATATATAAGAATCCTGGTCCTGCTTAGGTCCTGTCTGATAATAAGACATCAAACAGGACCAGGAACCCTCGTTACCGGGCTATTACCGGTAATCTGGGGCCCCTTGCAGCAGCAAATTCATATAGTTTGCGCCGCAAGGAATCCTATATATTATAAACGGTACATCTCCACTGTTAAGCTGTTAGCGTCAGTAGCGTACGTCGCTCCGGGCATTGCCATGCTGAAATTCGCTCCGAGATAAACATAATATGTCGTATCTGTAGCTGTAGGAGTCGCGTAGTTAGTTGAACCGGGAGCGTGGTGATAACCTGACGAACCTATGAATGTCGCCTCTGCCTGATAGTTGCCGAACGGCTGCGTGCCTGCTGTAGCAGAATCCACGTCTCCGTTCTTATCAAGCATGAAGAACCACGGATAGTATTCAATAGCAGGTGTTGTGCCGTCAGCAAGAACCTGATATCCTCCTACTGTCTTCTGCACTATGCCAAGCTCAACGCTTGTTGAAGCCAGCTTCTCTGTCTTTGTCCTCCAGCACATCGGAAGGCTGTAGATAGGGTTGGCAACGTTTATCAAGCCTGCAGGACTTCCTGTTCCTGTGTAGCTTGTGTTGTTGGTGTATATCTGTATACCCCAATCACTATACGTTGTAAATCCCTGTACAGCTATGTACTGCCGCGCGGCAAGCCACCCTGTTGTCCCTGATGTAATGGATGTCCATGATACGCTTGTTGCTGAAGAATCATCCGAAATATTTTTCAGAGACGCGGAAAACGGAACCGTTATCCCTTGTGTTCCGCCTATCACACCGCTGTTGGCAGTATAATTCTGGCTGTTTAACGACTCAAACGCGGCAAACGATAAGCCGCTTGTGGAGATTACCATTGCAATGGCTATTACAACTGATAATACTCTTTTCATTTTTCTTACCTCCTTTCCTGTAAAATTTTCTTTCAAATTCCATAATACGTTATACATCTTGTTTCCCCCTTTCATTTTACCTGTTTTATCTATTATAAACGGTACATCATGATTACCAGGCTGCCTGTCTCATATACCGCGCCGGGCATGGCCATGGTAAAGTTTGCTCCGAGATATATATAATAAGTGGTATCTGTAGCAGTAGGTGTAGCGTAATTATTATCACCTGGCGCGTGGTGATAACCTGCCGAACCTATGAATGTCGCCTCTGCCTGATAGTTGCCGAACGGCTGTGTTCCCGCGGTCTGGTCATCCACGTCTCCGTTCTTATCAAGCATAAAGAACCACGGATAGTATGAATCATCAGGGGTTATACCATCATCAAGAACAACATAACCTCCTGCTGTTTTCTGGATAATCGTAAGCTCAGCGCTGCCTGAAGCCAGCTTTTCCGTCTTTGTCCTCCATGCCATTGGAAGACTGTAAAGCGTATTTTCAGTATTAATAAGGCCTGCCGGACTGCCTGTTCCTGTATAATTCTGGTTGTCGGTATATATCTGTATGCCCCAGTGGTCATAGGTTGTAAATCCCTGCACAGCTATATACTGGTTTGCCGCAAGCCAGCCTGTAGAGCCTGATGTAACACCTGTCCATGTTACTGAAGAAGCTGAAGAATTATCAGAGATATTCTTCAGAGAAACACTGAAAGGCACTGTAACTGACGGAGTACCTCCTACTGTACCGCTGGTCGCGCTGATAGCCTGAGCGCCTAAGGGGTAAAACGGGTCATCAGCTAAAGAGATACCTCCTGTACAGGTAATTGCCGCAATAACCGTTATAATTATTAGTATATTTCTCATTTTTAAATCCTTTCTGTTTTTATATATATTATATATAGTAAATTTAAACATCATACCGCATGGTTATATATATTATATATACCATATGGGGAGACTTATGTCAAGCTTTTTTAAATATTTTTTAAATATTTAAAAAACCCCAAAGTTCTACAACCCACCGATTGTTTTTGAAAAAATTAGAGAAAATGCGCCTTTTGCGAATTTGCTTTTAAAAAAGAACGCTTATGCTTATAAGATGCCGGGCATGTGTCATTCTGGGCCCTGAGCTTGCCGAAAGACGAAAAATCTAAATTTTACCCCAACCTATCCCATTATAACTTCTACATGATGGGTTTTTTTGTCAGAATGAGGATATATAAGGTTTCCTTCTATCTCTTCTCCGTCGACAAAGACCTTTTTAACACCTTTTTCCTTATGAAGAGGGTTTTTGATGGTAATCTCATAAACAGCGCCCCTGAAAGGCCTTGTTATCTTTGCCCTTTTCCATCTTTTCGGTATGCAGGGGTCTATTCTCAAGCCCGCGTAAGTCCGCTGAGCGCCCAGAAGCATCTCTGTCGCAGCCAGAAAGTTCCATCCCGCATTACCTGTTATCCAGGTGAAAGCGCCTTCTCCGTAAAGATAAGGGTGCTGGGGCCCTACAAGATATTCGGCATATACATACGGCTCGGTTTTATATAAATCATAATCCCCCTGGCAATTAGGCATTATCTTCTTCATGGCGTTATAGGCTTTTGTGCCGCGGCCGGCTATGCACTCTGCCGCAACATGAAATGTAACAGCATGGCAGAATACAGCTGCGTTCTCTTTTGTGCCTTCAGAAAACATGCTTATCCTTCCAAGCTTGTTATCCCATTTCGAATAAGCTGGATAAAAGAGCGCTATGCCATGGGGGCCGTCCAGATATTTATCAACCGACTTAAGCAGTCTCTTTCTGCGTAAATCATCGGCAACCCCGGAAAGGATGGACCAGCTTTGGGTATTTAAGTATATCTTTCCTTCCTTGTTCCTGCTTGACCCGTAAACCGCCTTCTCGTCCGTAAAGCCTCTCGCGTACCAATTGCCGTCCCAGGCAGTATCATTTATCCTGTCGCTCATTGTCGCGGCCTTGTGAAGAAATTCATCAGCCCTTTTATCCTCATTAATAAGAACCGCCAGTTCCGCCAATGTTTTCAGGCTTCTTACAA
>CAZBMI010000065.1:0-6773 GCA_964492885.1 uncultured Planctomycetia bacterium
AAGACTGGAAGGCGCTATAATGGGCCTTAAGAGGATAGAGGTTGTTTTAAACGACTATGCAGGCAGTTTTATGCCGATGGGCCCGAACCTTGTCCTGGCTCAGCAGCTTCTGCTCTATAATATCGATAAGAATAACAGCGATATCAGAAGTAACATATCCAATATATATTATATGCTTTCAAAAAAACCCATGCCGGATGATATAATTGAGGAATTTTCCGCTAAAGGCATATTCAGCCTGGAGCTGCCTCAGGCAACCGCTGTTGACAGGAATTACTACAGCGACCTGGAAAAGGTAAGCGCATACGCTTTAATAGCCGCGTAAATTCTCAACGTCGGATCTTTCGCAGGGCGAAGGATGACATTAAAAAAAGGGGCAGTCCCAAAAAAGGGGACTGTCCCCTTTTTTGTTTTGCCAATCTTTTGCCTATGGTATAATAACTCCTATGAAGAGGGCCTTTGAATTATTATTTGTGGCTGTTTTGCTTCTGCTTATCTTTTCCGCTGCCAGAAACAGGCTGGCTGTATTCTACTCCAACCAGGGCTATGAATATTACAGCCAGGGCCTCTATGATAAGGCCATAGACAGTTTTAAAAAATCCATAAAAGTCGATTCCTCGGCACACTATGTCCACTATAACCTCGCGAAAGCTTATGAGATGTCAGGCATGGCCGACAAGGCGATAGACGAGCATATGGATGCCATAGAGCTTGATAAGTCTTTTGCCTGGTCTTACGAGTCTCTCGCGGATTTATATTTCAGGCGGGGGATGTATGAAGAGGCCTTGTCTGTATTGGAAGAGGCTGAAAAAAATATCTCCGATACTAATGCAGTAAATTCCCTGTCGGCAAGTGTCTCTTGTGAATACGCAAGTTATCTGATAAATAAGGCTATGGATGATTATTCAAAAGGAAGCAAAGAAGCAGCCTACAAACAGCTTGAGAAAGCCGTAAGAATGGAGCCCGGTTTTAGCCCGGGTTATTACACGCTGGGATATTTTTATTATGCAGACGGAAGATATGACAAGGCCATAGAATTCTTAAAAAAGACGGTGGAGATAAAAAAGGATTCTTTTGAGGCATACAAGTTGTTAGGAGATATATATTTCGAAAAAAGGATTTTTCATAAAGCCATAAATGAATATACCGAGGCATTATCAATAAACAGAAATGACGCCTCGCTCCTTAATAACCTCGGGTTGTCGTATATGAATATCGAAGAATATGAGAAGGCTATCCATTTTGCCGCAAAAGCCGCCAAAACGGAACCTGAGAATATACATTTTATTTACAGCCTGGCAAGCCTTTACAGGGACGCCGGCAGGCTTAAAGACAGCGCGCAGGAGTATGAGAAGCTTATAAGCGCGCGTCCGGATTACCCTAACGCGCATAATGATTTAGCCGGAGTCTATGAAAGGCAGGGCCTGAAAGAGAAGGCCCTTGAGGAGTATGAGAAAGAGCTTGAGCTTTGTAAAATCAGGCTCAAGAACAATCCCGGCAGCGCGCACGCATTAAACAGCATCGCGCGCGCTTATAACGGTATCGGTGATTATGTCAACGCAAAATTCTACGCGCAGAAAGCCGTTGACGCGGAACCGGATTACAGAGAGGCGTATATTACCATGGCAAATATACAGAATAATCTTAAAGATTTTAAAGGTTCAATGGAGACGCTTAAGAAGGCAAAGCGGTTATCGGGTCAAGAGCTCTCTTTTATAGACCAGGCTATGGATAATGTAAAGGAGTTGTATTTTTTCCCTACTGATGTGGTCTATTTAAAAAACGGCCGCCATTTTGAAGGAGTGATAAAGAAAGAGACAGAAGATGCGGTTATCCTGGAGATGGACATAGGAAGCAGCAGGGGAACGGTAACGCTGCCGCGTGATAATATAGACCGTATAGTGAGCAAATAACCCAGCCATCCTTAGCAGAGAGATAGGTACTGTCATACTAAGCGAAAACGAAAGAGCGAAACCAATGTCATCCACTATAAGTAATTGTGTCAAGTAATAGCTGTCCAAATTAGCTCATTGTAAATGATAGAAAGACTCTTCGTCATTGCGAGAAGGCCTGAGTTTTAAGTTTATGCCGACGAAGCAATCCCAGGCATTGAGATTGCCACGGCGCCTTCGGCGCCTCGCAATGACATACCTTGAAAATGGTATCTCAAACGAATAACATTGACGATAAAAAGCAGCTAATTTGGACACGAGTGGTGTCAAGTATTAAATTGGTCAATAAAATATAATCTGCTCTTTAAAACAACGGTTAATATTGTTTTGTGAGGAATCCACTATTGAGTACGTCCGTAATTGACTACTAAAATAAAATTAGTCACCAAGCGCCGCGAAACCTGAGTGGAGCCCTGTTACAAATTTATGTGCAAAGTTAATATCAGCAAAATTTGCAACGGGGCGGAGCGAAGGATCTAAAGCTTAGATTCTTCGTCGCCTGCCTGTAGCAGGCTCCTCAGAATGACAAAAAGGTACGCTCATCCAGAACGACGAAAACACGCGACAGGTATAAATGAAGAAAAAGATACTTTTTGTAATTACCCACATGGAACTGGGAGGCGCGCAGAAACAGCTTCTGTGTCTTATAAAAAATCTTGACAGGGAAAAATATTCGCTTTATTTATGCTCGGGAGACAACGGCCGCCTAAAAGATGAGTTCCTGGATATTGCTTACTTGAAAGTAAATTTAATACCCGAACTTGTAAGAGCCATTAACCCTCTTTATGACCTTATCTCCTTTATAAAGCTGTATTTATATATCAGAGGCAATGATTTTGACATAATACATACCCATTCTCCGAAAGCGTCTATGCTGGGGCGTTGGGCAGCTTTTTTAGCAGGCAGCAAAAATATAATATACACTGTCCACGGCTGGCCTTTTCATGAATTCATGAACCCGGCTTTAAGAAAGGCGTATATTTTTTTAGAGCGCCTGACAGCTCTTATTACAAAAAAGATAATATTGGTATCATCAGCGGATTTTGACAAAGGCGTAAAAAATAGGGTGTCATCAGCAGATAAATTTGCTATAATACATTATGGTATCGATCTAAACCGGGCTGGCGCGATTTTCGCGAAAAGGCAGAATAAGCGTTCTTTTGATAAAAACGTGCTGAATATATCCTGTTTAAAGCCGCAGAAGGGCTTAAGCTATTTCTTAAAGGCAGTAAGGCTGATATCTGAGAGCAGGCAAGATATAACTTTTTATATAGCAGGCGACGGGCCTTTACGAAAAGAGATAGAAGAAAAGATTAAAAGCTGCGGCCTGCGAAAAGAGCTTACACTCAAAGGCTGGGTTGATGACATAAGCCATGAATTTCTGCGCGCGTCTGTGCTTGTTATCACATCTTTATGGGAAGGGCTGCCTTTGGCCGTGATAGAGGCTGTCTTATCCGGTGTGCCGGTAGCAGCTACGGACACAGGAGGCCTAAGGGACATCCTTTCTAATAACAGAAACGGCATAATCGTCAACCGAAAAGATATTAAGGCGGTTGTTTCGGCTGTGCTGGATATTATTGATAATCCGCGCAAATGGCGCGAAAATATTATAGAGGAGAGACAAAAGATAAACACAGGATATTGGTCCGAAAAGAGGATGACGGCACAGACTGAAGAGTTATACAGGGAGGTTTTTTCTTAAAATGCAAATTTTTGCGGTTACGTTTGCTTTATCGTTTATTTCAGGATGTATCTTGTTTACTATATTGAAACAATACCCGTCAAAGGCGCCGGTGCTAAATAACGATAACAGGGCCTCTATACTCGGCGGCACGGGTTTTCTTTTATCATTTTTTCTTGGCCTTCTATGCTTTTTATTCTACGCGCGAATACCTCTTCCTGCCGAGATAACTTATATCCTGTTGTTCTCTGTTATAATTTTCGTGACAGGCCTTGTTGATGACTTCAGGGAGTTTTCTCTCACCAAGAAAGTAATTGTCCAGGTTCTTATATTTTCTCTGTTTCTGCTAAAAGCAAAGCCTGTTCAGATATATTACCTCCCGATGTGGGGTAATTATATAATATCCTTTTTATGGATAATGGGTATTACCAATGTCTTTAACCTGCTTGATATAGGTGACGGCTTATGCGCCGGCGTTTCATCAATAGCCGCGGTATCTTTCTTTATAGCGCTTTCTTTAAGCGGTAATTTTATTACAGCCGGGTTGTTCGCCGGACTTTCCGGGGCGCTGTTGTCTTTTCTTATCTTTAATTTTCCCAAAGCCAAAGTGGTTCTGGGCAACTCCGGAAGCCATTTCTTAGGCTTCTTATTCGCTGCTTTAAGTATCCACGGAGATTACGCTACTTTAGAAAATCCTTTTTCAGTTCTCATACCTTTGGTTATATTAGCGTTCCCTATTATAGATACATTGTATATCATAACCGCGCGCGTGAAAAAAGGCATAATACCGATTAAAAAGAGCAGGGACCACATATTCTTAAGACTGATTTCATCGGGAAAGAAGATAAGGCCTGTTTTATTCAGCGTATATTTTGTTACCTTTTTATGGGGATTAAGCGGGGTACTGCTTATAGGAAATATAAATATCCTGTTCTTAAGCGTATTTCTGATTTCAGTTCTGTTAACAATAAAGCTTATCCTGTCTGCCAGAGTCAATAAGTAAGATACTCACTCATTCTTAAAAACCACGTTATCAAATGGAATGCTTCTATTGTTAATACTAAAAATAAAACTTAATAAAACACTTATTATATAAATATATATTGATAATTCCAACTGAATTTGGTATGCTGATTAATAACTTCAAAGCAAAAAAAGATATTCTTAAGTTTATTAATAAATTGAATAATGCGTATAATTTCCTCGTCATTGCGAAGAGCGATAGCCCCGTTACAAATTTATACGCAAAGTTAATATCAGCAAAATTTATAACGGGGCGATAGCGACGAAGCAATGACGTATTATGCATTATGTACACACCTGAATAAATTATGAGAGAAAAATTATAGATGGGCGAAAATAACGTACTTATCCTGGGTGCTGGTTTAACAGGCTTATCAACAGCGTATTTTTTAAAGCAAAAAGGCGTAAAGCATAAGATATTTGAGAAAGAAACAACCCCCGGCGGGCTCTGCCGCTCGTTTAAGGATAAAGGTTTTGTTTTTGATTTCAGCGGCCACCTTCTACATTTCAGGAACAAAAGAACTCTTCGTTTAGTTACAAAAATCCTGAATAATAACCTGGCAAGGCATAAGAGAAACTCTTATGTATACGCGTTTAAAAGAATTATACCATACCCTTTCCAGGGCAGTCTCAAATACCTTCCTGAAAAGCAGGCGCGACAATGCCTGTCGGGATTAGCAAAATCCAACAGTCAGCGCTCCAAAAAAAGCAATAATTTCCTGCAGTGGATACATAATACCTTCGGCAAGGGTATTGCCGAGCATTTCTTAATCCCCTATAATTCCAAATTATGGAGAGTCCCTTTGGATGAGCTGGATTGCAGCTGGGCAGAACGGTTTGTGATTACCCCCGTTACTTCAGCCGGAAAAATCCACCCCGCGCCTGAGAAAACCCGGCTTTCTCCGGGCTATAATGATTTTTTCTGGTATCCTGAAAAAGGCGCCATAGAGGAGCTGATAAAAGGTTTTACGCGCGATACCGATAACATTAGCTTGAACAGCTGCGCATCCGCTATTGATTTAAAGAAAAGGACAGTCGTTTTCAGGAACGGGAAAATAGAGAAGTTCACTAAACTGATTTCCACACTCCCCCTGCCGGAGCTTAGCAGGATAGTAAAACCATTGCCTGCTGATATCAAGAAGAGTTTTAAGAAATTGAAATGGGTCTCTATTTACAATGTAAACCTGGGAGTAAAGACAAGAAATAACCCGCCGCGGCACTGGATATATTTTTCCCAAAGGAGCATACCGTTTTTCAGGGTTGGTTTTTTTCACAGTTTTTCCTCTTGTCTTACGCCGGGAAATAGAGGCGCTTTATACGCGGATGTATCATATTCCATGGAAAGGCCCATCCGGAAAAAAGAGATTAGGGACAGGGTTATCAGGCACCTCAATGTTACGGGAGTTTTGAGCAAAGGCGGAAAAGATGTATGCTGCGAGCACATAAATGACATAAAATACGGTTATCCTGTTTATGATAAAAATTATAAGTCAGCGCGCGGCAAGATACTTAAATTTCTGGCGAAGAATAATGTTATCTCATGCGGCAGGTACGGAGGGTGGAGCTATTCATCCATGGAGGATGTTATTCTTGAGGCAGAAGGCATAACAGAGGGCATGCGATGAGCGTAAAAAACAGGATAACCAAACTTTTCAAAGCACGGCACATATTAAAAGGCCTGGTAATCAAGAAATTCAAAACAAGATATTCCGGAACTATATTTGGCTGCTGGTGGGCTGTTGTTACGCCCCTGATACTGGCTTTTAGCATAAATATCGTATTTACTTATATATATAAAGTCGGGATTCCGAATTTTACCTTATTTGTCCTTTCGGGAATAGTCCCATGGCTGTTTTTTTCTAATTCGATAATTGACGCAATGGGTTCTTTCTCTTCCGAGGCTGTTCTTATGCAGCAGAGTATTTTTCCGCGCGAATTTATTCCAATCTCATGTGTTTTCGCAAACTTCATCAGTTTTTTGATAGGACTATTCTTTCTCCTGCCTCTTTTTCTGATTTCGAAACCGCAAATTATCAGCGCTCTCCCGTTTTTACTGTTGGTTTTTATTTTAAATTTTATTTTTATCCTGGGCATTGTTTTATTCTTATCTACCATTA